>CAZGYS010000294.1:0-3779 GCA_964530305.1 uncultured Leptospiraceae bacterium | reverse complement strand
GGAGCACGAAACAATTCTCATGCGCCCGGATTTCCAATCAAGCGATAGATGCGATGAAAACTAATATTAAGATAAAAAATTCCTTTATATGAATCATCCGCACATGAGGGGCCGTTTTTGTGCATGTGGTTCATCGCCCGGGGAAAGACGGTCCGGGGGGTGTTGAATCGCCGAAAAAAGCCGATAATGGAAGCGGGTTCGGACCCGGAACGAGTTGAGTATGTTTACGTTTTTAAATTACGCGCGAAAGTATTTTAATGCTGCTCCCGCCGCGGGCCGGTCGGCGCGCGTTCCGTTTTTTCTCACGGTCGCTCTGCTGGGGCTGTTTTGGGTCGTGCCCGCTGATGTATTCGCGCAGGCCAATCGCGCGGATGTTAAGCGTTTTCGAGCATTGCGCGAAAGAGCCGTGGAACTGGCCAAAGCCGGTAAGGTTTCCGCGGGGCTACCCTATTTCGAAAAGATGGTGCAATTGCAGCCCTACAATGAAACGGCTCTTTATTTGTTGTCGCTGGCTTTGTTGCATCGCCCGAACATTCCCCGGGACCGCTACCGGCGGGGCCTCCGGCGAGCGGTTGCCTTATTGAAAACCTGCGTGAAAATGCAAAAGCGCTACCGGGAGCGTAGTCCGGCGCTGGGCCTGCGCTATTTCTATCTGGGCATGGCCTACTGGTATTCCGGCGATTCCATGCGCGCCCTGACCGCTTTCCGGAGCAGTTATCGAGCCGATTTTCAACGGGTGGATGCCGTATATAATGAATATGCGCTCCTGGAAGAACTGGGCCTGCGGGTCCAGGCCGATCTGGTCCGTCGCCGTTATCTGAAACTGCTCAAAACCCTTGATGTGGACGATTGAGGCCTCTTTAAGGCGCTTTGAAGGCCCTCCCGCCCAATCCCGGGCGGATAATCTCTTGACATTGCCCTTGAAAATCCATAATTTGTTTGTATTGGCAGTCGGTGGCGGTGACTGCTAATTTGTTGGAAACTTTTAAGTTTTTTTCGGGGTGGGAGACCGCCGGCGGGCAAAAAACCGCTGATGCGGCCTACTCAAGGCATGACTGGAGAACAGGACAACATATCCATTCGGGAAGCGGAGATTTTGAAGCTGGTGGTTTCCGGCTTTATTTCCACGGCCCAGCCGGTGAGCAGCCTGTATATCACGGAAAACCATGATATCGGCATCAGCTCGGCCACGGTGAGATCCGTTTTCGTGGATCTGGAAAACAAGGGCTACCTGTATTCTCCCCATCGCAGCGCGGGACGTATCCCCACGGAGAGGGCGTATCGCTTTTACGTGGAGAATCTTCCCGAGGAGCGGACGGTTCCCGATAACGAAAAGAAGCTGATTCAACGGGAATACCTGAAACAGGACTTTCAACTGGATCAGATCCTCAATCAAACCTCGCGCATTCTGAGCATGCTGACGAATTTCGCCGGGGTGGTGATCGGTCCTAGAAGGGAGCAAACCGTTCTCAAGCATATCGAACTCATCGACATGGGTGAGGAAGAGGTGCTGGTGGTACTGGTTACGCGCTCGGGCATGGTCTACAGTAAGACCATCTATCTGGATACGCGCATCCCCAATGACTATCTGAAACGCATTTCTTCGTATTTGAACAATGTCTTCAAGGGCCTGGCGCTGCACGAAATGAAAGCGCATTTGAGTCGTCCGGAAACGACGGGAGAACTACAGAGATACTTCCCGGTTATCGCCCAGAGCATCGTGGCCAATTTCGATCAGGTGCACGGGGAAGAGGAACTCTACACCTCGGGCGTCGAGAAACTCTACTCCCAGTTAAACGACGAAAAGGGTGAGACTCCCGACGTGGGTCGCCTGTTCGGTTCGCCCGGTTTGATGCGGGGTATCTTTGAGAAGACCGACAACCTGGGTGACGTCATGGTCGTGATCGAAGGCGATCAAAACAAGAACCTGGAAGGTTTGTCCATCGTCACCGCTACTTATAAGATGGGCGAAAAGAAAGTCGGGGCCCTGGGAGTCGTGGGCCCCAATCGCATGGATTATTTCAAGGTCGTGAGCGTGGTGGATTTCATCAGTCGCCTGCTTTCGAATATGATTACGAAAATCAGTAACTGACAGTGAGACGGATATTATGAGTCAAGAAGAGACACAAACGACGGTCGACGAAAAGACCGGTGAAAACGCCGAGGACCAGGCGCGCCCTTCCGGCGTTGACTTCGCCGGTGGTAATGAGGAGCCGGGGAGCGAACCCGCTACGGGAGACGCCCAGGGTGAAACCGCCGAGAACGCCGCCGAGGAGAACCCCCTTGATAAAGCCGCCCGCGAAATCGCGGAGCTGAAGGACGCATGGACCCGCGAACGAGCGGAGTTCATGAATTATAAGAAGCGCATCGTGCAGGAACAGGCGCGCTTGCGCGTGATGAGTCAGGCGGATCTGGTGAGCAATCTATTGCCGGTTCTGGACAACCTGGAAACGGTACTCAAGGCCAAGACCGAAAATCCCGAGGTGAAAAACTTCGTGATCGGCGTGGAGATGATCCACAAGGAGTTCATCTCGGTTCTGGATCGCCATAAAATCAAAACCCTGCGTCCGGACGGGATGCCGTTTGATCCGGAGTTCATGGAAGGCATCTCCACCGAGGAGCGCTCCGACATCCAGGTGGATACCGTACTGGAAACCTATCAGGACGGATTCTACATTGAACAAGAAGAAGGCGTTAAGAAGGTGCTGCGACCGGCTCGCGTAAAAGTCGGTAAGCCGGCGGCCGGAGCCGGTTCCGCGGGCGGGGAAGACGCAAGCGGACTGGGCGGCGGGGAAGGCGTGCAAGCCTGATATTGTCACGGGACCATGGTATAACCAGGATATAAAAGCCCGGCGGAATAAGCCGGGGGCATACTATAAAACAAATACGAAAGACAAACTAAAAGCGAACAATCGGACATACACCGGCGAACGCCTTAATTCAAAAAAACAAGCAAGGCCGACGCTGAAAAACAAAGGAGCAAAATGAATTGAGCGAAGAAAGTACAAACTCAATCGAATTCGGCCGCTCCATGGGTGTATGGTTGAACAATCAGTAAATTCAGATTACAAAGGAAAGACAGATGGCTAAGGAAAAAATCATAGGTATCGACCTGGGTACGACCAACTCCTGCGTCTCCGTAATGGAGGGTGGTGAGCCGGTCGTAATTCAGAACGCGGAAGGGACGCGCACCACGCCGTCCATCGTCGGGTATACGGACAAGGATACTCGTCTGGTGGGCCAGGTGGCGAAGAACCAGGCCGTAACGAATCCGGGCAACACGGTTCGCTCGGTAAAACGCTTCATGGGTCTGCGTTTCTCGGAAGCAACCGACGAAATGAAACTCGTGCCCTACAAGGTAGCCCGCGCCGGAAGCGACGGCTTGAAAATCGAAACCGATCACGGTTCCTACAGCGCGCCCGAGGTTTCGGCCGTGATTCTGCAGAAGATGAAGCAGACCGCGGAAGACTATCTGGGACATACGGTCAACAAGGCCGTGGTCACCGTGCCCGCGCACTTCAACGACGAACAACGTCAGGCAACCAAGGACGCCGGTCGCATCGCCGGATTGGAAGTGGAGCGAATCATCAACGAACCCACGGCCGCCGCGCTGGCTTACGGCCTGGATCGCAAGACCGGCAGCTTGAAAATCGCCGTATACGACCTCGGTGGTGGTACGTTCGATATCTCCATTCTCGAACTGGGCGACGGTGTCTTCGAGGTTAAGTCGACGAACGGCGATACCCACCTGGGTGGAGACGACTTCGACCAGGCGATTA
>CAZGYS010000293.1:0-7995 GCA_964530305.1 uncultured Leptospiraceae bacterium | reverse complement strand
CAAGTCGCGATGCCCGCGCGGAATTTCAGGCCAATATCCTGCACGAGATGGGCCACATCCTCGGGATCGGCTCCCTCTGGAACCTGAGCCGCGAAGACGGCGAAGTCTTCGGCGATGATAAGCCCAATCTCCGCTACTGGGCGCGGAGGAATACCAGCAATGGCGGTGCTTTCTATACCGGGGCGAAAGGACTCTCCGCCTTCCAGTCCATCTTCGGCAAGCAATGGAAGTTCGTGCCTCTCCTGAACAGCCTGGGTCATCTCTTCTCGCTCGAAGACGGCGAAAAACCCCGCCGCACCAGTGACGGTCGCCGCGTGCCGGAGCTAACCAGGGAACTCATGGCCAATGGTCGTAGTCTGTCCGTCATTACCGTGGGTATGCTGGACGATCTTGGTTGGCGCGTGAATTATCGCGCGGCCGACAGGTATTGAAGCAAAGAAACTTCATTGACAGTACTTACAATCGACTGATATTTTTTGGTTTGTATAATGTTCCACAAGGGGTTTACATGAAAAAGATTCTATTTGGCGCTCTGATGGCCGGCGTCGTTACCGCGGGCGTACTCTTCGCAAGCGGGCAAGACACGGATTCCGGCGTAGACTTTCGACCGGCCGTGGCCGTGAATCAGACCTTGAAGGCTGATGTGGTTGGAAGCCTTGATGACTTTGCACCCGTAGCAAAGAAGTGTAACTTTCAGTCGGATTGCAAATACGGCAAATGCAAGCGTGGTCGTTGCGGCGCGTGTGACTTCCAGTCCGATTGTAGAGGTTGGGGCAAATGCAAACGCGGTCGTTGCGGCGCGTGCGATTTCCAGTCCGATTGTAAGAAGAAAGGTTTCGGTTCCTGCCGAAGCGGGCGTTGTACCAAATCGCCTTACTGATTCGCGCTTAATCTTTCTTAATGGATTCGAAAAGCCGGACGTCCGTGAATGGGCGGCCGGCTTTTTTATTGTCGCGGTTTATATTGGGGCATGCGGATGCAACATCAAGCGTCGGACCTCGCGATCGTCCGCGGCGAACAAGCTCACTTTCTTTTCAGGGCGTCGCGACACGCCTTTACATTCTTTTTTAGTTTGCAATAATCGACGGGGCGCTTTCGAAAGTGATCCCGGGCATGGGGGTTGGCGCCGGCTGACCGAAGCAGACGTACTATGTCGAATCGGTTTTTCGCGACGGCCATGTGCAGCGGCGTAATGCCGTTGAGTCGGGAGGCTACGTTTACGCGCGCTCCATGCTTGAGCAGCAGGCGAGCGCCCGCGATGGACCTGATCCAGTAGAGCGGGACTTCTCCATGTTTCGTGCGTGCGTCGACGTCGGCGCCCCGGGCAATGAGGACTTTCATGCATTCCACGCACTTACCGACCGCGGCCATGTGCAAGGGCGTCCATCTTAATTGCATTCGAGCGCGAATATTCGCTCCTCTTTCAATCAAGAGTTTCGCGACGGCCGGACTATTCCGGCGAGCGGCTACATGCAATGGAGTTTTGCCGCTCAAGTCACGAATATCCACCGGCATGCCCCGTGCTAATAGTAGCCGGGCCGCGTTCACGCGATCAAAATAGGCCGCCGTATGCAGGGCGGTTTGACGACGCGAAGACTGGATTTTGAGCTTCATGCCCCTCTTCAACAGAAACTTGATGACTTCGGTTCTATCCTCCGCGGCGGCAATGTGTAGAGCGGTGTCGGAAAGTCGATCTCGAGCATGGAGATTCGCGCCCCTCGCCAGCAGTTCCTTGATAATTGTAAGCTTGCCCGCGGCCGCGGCGGTAAGTAACGGTGTTTTACCCCAGTCGAAACGAGACTCGATATCGGCTCCGTCTTTGAGCAGTCTCTTGACTTCCTTCAGGTTTCCGGAAGATGCCGCTCGATGCAGCGGCGACGCGTAGACGGCAGTGGGTGTAAATACGCCAATCAGGAACAGGAGAGAAAGTTGTACGGCTCTCATTTGCATATTCGCGCTCATTTTTTATCAAGGTCCAGATGCAACAGCAGCAAACGCCGCACCTCGAGAATGGCGGGCATGGTGGCTTGCACGGAGTGATCGCTTTGAACCAGCAGCTCGGACGCCGCGCCGGGTAAATGAGAACTGGCGTAAGGCACGACTGAATCCGTAATCCAATCCAGATTCGCGCCTGAACGACTACCGATGATGGAATGATAGGGAATGTCTTTCGCGAAAGGCTGTTTCATGGTGACGCGCACGAACAGTCCGTCCGGCGAAAGGCTGGCGATCCCGCTGGGAGCCGTCACCTCCACGCCTTCGCGATCGCCCACCAGCAATTCGATGCTCTTATCCAGGACGCTCAATAGGCGATTGGGCACGGCGAACAACTGACGTCCCAGGTAACCGACGCATCCATTGGCCAGGGTGGCGCCGCGATGGGGTACGGCCAGGAAAATCACGCGCTTGACGAAGGGCAGGGGATCGTAGGTGGTCACATCGATGAGAAAGTCTCGCGTCTTTTTATCAAGCTTTTCCAGGCGCTTCGTTTCGATTTTCGCCTCCTTGAGCCATTCAATGCTGCGCGATTTCTGAATCATCAGCCGCGAAAGGAGCCCGCCCATGCTGTGACCCACGAGCAACAGGTTATCGAAACCAAAGCGTTTCCGGGCCTCCTTGAGGGTCTTGCGAAGGCCGTGGGCGCTGAACTCCACCGGGTTCGACGTGGGATACCAGTAGACCCAGAACTGATACTTGCGGCGAATGCGTTCCTCCGCCAGCAGTTCATTGAGCATGGGAAACCAGGTCATGGGAGAGGACGCCAGGCCGTGCACGAAAACCACGGGAATCTTATCCGGATCGTAGGGATACAGCATGTATAATCCGGACGTGCTGCTGATGGAATCGCCGTCCAGGCGACGCAAGAGCGAATCGTTTTGTTCCGCCCCCGCCAGCATGTAGGCCATGGGCGTGGAAAGATCCACTTCCAGGGTAACCTGTTTATCGCCGATGGGCACCGTGGTTTCCTTCAAGGTGTCCACGACGCGAATGCGACCGCGATGAATTTTCTTATTAGAGGAAAAGTATGAGCCGTCTCCGGAAAATACGGCCGTGGCGGGATAGGCCTGGTCGGCCTTGCCCAGGAATTGATAGGAGCGTTCTCGGCGGGGCTTGCCCGGTTTATCTTGAAGGTCGGGTTTACGCGCCAGGGGATCGCGATTATACCGGCGCACGAGAATCAAGGGCGTGCCCACTCCGTAATAGGACTGATGGTTCGCGAAACCCAGCGCGCGATAGTCATAGGCGGCCAGAATATCCAGAAAGGAATTGGGCATCTTCAGGGTTGCATCCGCGATGACGCTCACATCCAGGCTGCCGCGAATCAAGGGCAGCCTTTGTACGGGACGCGAAAGGGCTCTACGGGCGCGAAGATGGCGGACGACTTGCGCCAGGGAGCGATTGTAAAGATCAATGGCCAGGCGTCGACCGGGATGATATTCCGAGGGGCGATTGCGCAATTCCTTACTGAAGAGATACTCGGATGCATACACCAGCGCGGACGCGTTTAAGCGCGCGAAGGTATCGCCGGAGACTTTACGGGACTTGCCCGCTTCGAAAGCCAGCTCGGAGGCGTAAACGGCCAGGATGCCTCTACGCGTGGCGCGAATTTCAGTGTCGATATCGAGAATGCAAATGAGGCGTTCCGCGGTGCAGCGGGCCAGTAAATTCTCACTGGTGATGTAACGCCTGGTCATCAAGCTGAGTCGCGCCGAATTCGTGGCGTTCATGGAGACCAGGCGACTCTGTTCCAGGGGAGCGTATTTTTCTACTCCGTAGGTGGCGCAGGCTTGCAACAATAAGGAAATCAGGAGCGCTGCCCCGGGGCGAAGCGAGAAACGAAGTATACGCATAGTTAAACCTGTGCTCCAGGGCATTGCGGTCAAGCATGAACATCCCCGCATCGTAATACTACGAGTTCCGGGGCGGCCTGAGTGGTCGGGAATTGTAGTGGACCGGTGTCCAGGGATGGTGTAAAAGGAATGCCGCGAACGCGTTCGGTGGCATTTTGAAAACCTATTCAGCCTCAATCCTTTTCCTGATGGTGCTTGGCGGCCTGATGAGCGGTTGCGGCGCAAGCGCGCCGGAACGCCCTCGGGTCAGCTCGGGGCGACTTGATTTACGACAATGGGACTTTCAAAAACACGATACCGTCCGACTGGACGGCGCGTGGGAATTCCATGGCGGCCGCCTGCTGTCCTCGGATGATCTTGAGGCTCCCAAATTTCCGTCCGGATCGTATTGCAATGTGCCGGGACGATGGTGTGTGGACCCTGACGCGCCTCCCTGGTCCATCAAGTCGGGCACCGCGACTTATCGCCTGGTACTTTTGAAACCGGCTGAAATGACGCGCGTCAGTCTGCGCATACCCGGAGTTTCGTCGGCCTATGTGTTGCGAGTAAATGGGCGAGAGTTTTCCAATGGCGTAATCGCCCGGGAACAAGGGGGGGAACAGCCGTCCGGCGCGCCCAAATCACTGCGCTTGAACGTTGAATCCGATCGCCTTGAAATTCTTCTACAGGTTTCCAACTTTCACGATCTTTCCGGCGGCATCTGGCGCGGTATCGAGTTCGGGACGGAGCGGGGAATTGAGAACCTGGGGCGCAGGTTACTGGTACTTGATTTCCTGATCGTCGGCTCCCTGGTGATCATGTTCCTGTATCACGCGGTAATCTTCGCGCTGAGAACCAGGGTCTTTTCGGCTTTTTATTTTTCGCTTTTTTGCCTGGTACTTGGAATCCGTACGGGCATCAAGGGCGAGCGCTTTCTGTACGAAACCTTTCCGGACTCCCTCTGGTTCCTGGTTCATAAATTCGAATACCTTACCTTCTACCTGGCCGCAATGTCTTTCGCCGGTTACATTCATCACCTCTATCCCGATGAAATGAAAAAAGCAGCGTTTCGCTTTCTGCAAATCGCCGCGCTGTTGTTTTCGCTGGCTACGCTGATTTTGCCTGCTCCCCACTATCAGCAGGGGCTCGTTTTTTTTCAGGTTCTAACGGCCGCGTTAATTCTCTACGCGATTTACGTCATCGGCCTGGCGGCGATTCGTCGTCGTGATTTAATCCTGGTATTCGGCCTGGGGTGCGGGGCCATGCTGCTGGGAGCCGCGGGCGATATCCTCTTTAACAACGGTCTGCATATAATCGAGTTCGACAATCTTTCCTCATTCGGAGTCCTCATATTCGTCGCTTCGCAAGCGTTCCTGCTGGCGTTCAAGTTTTCCCGAACTTTTCAGGCGGTGGAAAAGCTGACGCGTAACCTGGAGGACCGGGTGGGGCAAAGGACCCGGGAACTGCTTCGTTCGCGAGATGAAATTGAGGAACTCAACGGCATTTCGCGAAGCATTAATCAGTCCGTCGATTTGGACGACGTGCTGGAGAAATGCTATCAGTATTTCATCACGCATTTTCGGGTCGATACGATTCTACTTTTTTTACCCAATGCCCGCGAACATGAAATTGCTTATTACCGCGGCAAATTCTCGACCCGCATGTCCGATGAAATACTACGGAATCTCAAGGAACTGCGCTTCGATCTCCGCGAATCCGACACTATTCACGCGCGGGTCTTTCATCGACGCAGGCGCTTGTACCTATCCCGGATTCGGACGGTGGGATCGGGTTTTGAAAGGGAAATGGTCGACCTGCTGGGTTTGTCTTCCTTGTTGATGATCCCGCTGGTGGTGCGAGGCCGCTGCATCGGTTTAATGAACATCGCCAACTACGGCGGGCGCATGGAACTCGGAGCCGGCGAAATCCATGCGATTTCCCGCTTCTGTGATCAAATCGCGGGAGCCGTTCAGGCTTCCATGCTCCTCAATGAAGCACGGGAATCCCGCCTGGAAGTGGAAAAGCTTAACGAGTTTTCCAGACAGTTGAATGAAACCGATAACCTGGAACAGGTTCTGGACAGTATTTTCGCCTATTTTGAATCCAAATTCAAGACACGGGTCATGCTGCAACTGGCGGACCCGGCGCGGGGCATCTTTTACGCCGTGAAGGGTACGGCTCAGGGGCTGACGACGGAGGAATATCGAGAAATCCTGAACATGAAAGTGCCCCTTTCGCGCGAAGGCGGCCTGGCCTATTTAGTGTATCGGCGCGGGAAGCCCTTCTATACCGAGAGAATTGAGGGATTCCCCTCGGAATATGATCGTCGCATCGCGGAAATCATGCGTCTGGAGAGCGTGTTTCTCGTGCCCCTGATTGTACGCAATGAGGTCATCGGGATCATGTCCATCGCCGGTTTAACGAAGGCCATGCGACTGGCGGAGCGAGAGAAACAATCCATCGTGGGTTTCTGCCGGCAAATCGCGGGAGCAGTGCACACTTCCAATCTCCTGCGCGAAGTTCGAGAGGCGAACGACGGCGTGACGCGGGCCAAGGAAGAGATTGAAGCCTTGAATGATCTGCTGAATCAAATCAATCAGGTGAATGACATCAAGAAAGTCGCCTCCATCGTGACCGAATTCGCGGGCCGGCGCTACGGTATTCGCTACAGCAGCATTTTCGCCTTCGACGAATCAGGTACCCATGCGCGTTTCGTTTCGGGCGATATCCCGGATTGGCTGACTCGGGAGCAAAAGGAATTCATTTACTCGGAACCGTTCCCGGTGACCACGGTGGAGACCGGGGCCCTGATGCTCGCGAACTTTCGGAGGAAGCCCACCTACTACGCGCGCGTGGATCGCTCGCGGTCCACGCCTCAGGAACAATACATCGTCGATGCTTACGGCCTGAAATCCTTTTTCGTAATTCCCCTGTTGATTCACGGCGAAATCATCGGCTTCTTGAATTTCATGGCCACCGCCGGCACGGAGCGGCTTTCTAAAGAGGTGCGCACCAGGCTTTCGATTCTGGCCGAACAGATCGCCGCCGTCATTTATTCGAAGAATCTGTTTGAGGAGATTCAATCCGCCAGGGAAAAATCCGATCGCCTGCTTGGTTCCATAACGAGAGACCTTCAAACCGCGCGCAAGATCCAGCAGAGTTTGGTGCCGGGCACCATGCCGGGCCTGGAAGCCTACGAAGTCGACGCTCTGTACCTGCCCATGGAGCAAGTAGGGGGAGACCTGTTTGATTTCGTGCCGTTTCCCAACGGTCGCTTCGGCGTTTTCGTGGCGGACGTCTCCGGGCACGGAATTCCGGCGGCCATGGTCGCGTCCATGGCCAAGTTAGCCCTCACGGTGTTCGCCAATCATGTTTCTTCGCCGGGTGAATTCATTTCCTATATGAACTCGTCCCTTACGGGGCGTACCGCGGATCATTTTCTAACCTGTTTTTACGGGATTTTTGATCCGGTCACGAAGGAGCTGACTTACGCCAATGCCGGCCACCCGCCGTTTCTATTGCTGCGCGACGGCGAAATCTCATCCCATGGGGCCAAGGGGCCGCCGGTGGGAATCGTAGAGGAAATGTCCTTCGCGGATAATGTAATCGAAGTGCGGGAAGGCGATCGCTTTCTCTTCTTTACGGACGGGATTGAGGAGGCGACCAACAAGGAATACGAGGAGTTCGGCGTGGAGCGAATTCACCGGGCCTTGCTGGAGGATCCCCGGGCTCCCATATCCACCTGGCTGACTTCCGTACTCATGGCGGCCATGGAATTCGCGGGCGCGCGCGATTTTCAAGACGACGTCACCATGGTGGGTTTGCGGGTTAAGTGATTTCGTTCCGCTTTTTACGTTGCTTACATGGATATACGAGCTGAAATTCGCCGACAATTCCCCGAAGCGGTCTGGCGGGAGGAACTCCTGGTGGTGGCCGGTCAAACCATGCCCGGCGTCGACATCGCCGCCTATCGCATCCTGGATCTATGGAAATTCGCGCGTCGTCTTTTCAAGGAGTCCGGATACTGGCCCGTGATCGCGGATTCCCTGGACCAGATCAAGGCTAGTCTGGAGTATGAACCTCTCACCGCGGAGAAGCTGGAGGCCGGTCTGATTAAGGCGAAACGTTTATCTTTCGCCGACCTTCATGAAGATTTCAAGAGTGG
>CAZGYS010000292.1:0-7995 GCA_964530305.1 uncultured Leptospiraceae bacterium | reverse complement strand
GTCCGTCGGGGAAGTTATGATGTCTTTTTCTTTTTGAAGATCGATCGAATCGCCGCTGGCGAGTAAGTAGACTACGATAATGAGCACGACGGCGATGATGCCGATGCCCGCGTATAGCAGATTCTTATTCATGCATTACCCCTGGGAAGTATAGCGGCCGAAGCCGGGTGGAGAAATATTTTGCAGGGAGAATACTTCACAAGCACTTTTTGTTCGCGGGCGATTTTCGACCGCGAACTATCGTGCGCCGCGTCATTTAATAGCGCGATGCGCCATTAAATGTACGCATTATTGCTTCAGTAGATCCCGCGGCATGTAGAGACGAAAGAAATCCGATTGAATGGCCAGGCGCGGATTGAAGCCGGTCTCCAGCTCTCCGTCGATATTCATAACGAAGGGGCGCTTCCGTTCCAGGCCGATTTCCTTGATGAACTGCGTGCGAATACCCGGTATATTCACGTGATCGCCCTTGAAGATTTTGGGAAACAGATTCAGCAGTTTAAAGCGGCTGTCGATGGACGGGGCAATAAAGAACAGCTTCCCGTCGTTCACGCGCACGGCCGGCGCGATTTCCATGGCTCCGCCGGTATAGCGGGAGTTGGAAACGGTAATCATATTACATTTCAAGTCCTCCGCCTTACCGTCCAGCGTGACCTTGAAATCATAAGGTTTGTGTGAGAGAATCTTGAATAGACCGGCCACCGAATAATTCGCGGCGCCCATCCAGCGCATCTTGATGGCCGTCACGGTGACGTCCGAGATCAAACCCACGCCCCAGATATTGAAAGTGATGCGACGGGTTTCGGCGCCGGGTTCGGCCGGTTTCGCCGTGTCGATCTTATTGTAGGTGATGATGCCCGAATCGATGTTCAGGATTGAGTCCGACTCAATCGCCTCCAGCAACGCATTGCGAGCCTGTTCGTAGGACGTTATATCGAAATCGCGCAGGAAGCTGTTGCCGGTGCCGCCGGGGAGAAAACCCACGGGATGCTTATCCGGTTTGAAATTGGTGTGCTCGGCCAGGCCTTGCAGGGACTCGGAGAGGGTGCCGTCGCCGCCCATGAAGATCTGGATCTCCCCGCGGTCATTGTAGGTTTCCTTCGCCGCTACCCGGATGTCCTCCAGGGAGCGGGTGGCGCGCAGAGCCAGCTCCGTGCCGAATTTTTCCTTCCAGTGATCGGCGAAGTCCCGCGCGCGCACGGTTGCCTTGCCCTTGCCGCTTTTGGGATTGAAGATCAGCACACCCTTTCTATTTTTCATATGCCTCCAGGCTGGACTTTTGTCAAAAAATGTCAATTGCAATTGCAATCCCGGGGCCCCGCGTCCCCATGGAGCGATGCGCCGTCACATCCCCGTTTTGCCGGAGGAAATCCTGGAGTTCGCGCGTAAGGCCGTAGCCGACAAGGCGGCCCCCTTGATCGTGGACGGTACCCTGGGGGACGGCGGTCACACCCTGGCCTTTCGCGAACATTTCCCCCACGCTCGCATCCTTTCCAATGATCGCGACGGCGAAATGCTGGCCCGAGCCGGGTCACGCCTGGAGGAAGCCGGTCACCCGGTCCGCGAAATTGTAGGAGTTCCTACGGAGCCGGATGCCTGGGGGAGCGCGGGACCGGACGGCGGTGGAGCGATTCTGGTGCGCCGAGGGCGATTCGGCGGATTGGCCGAGTTTCTGGGAGACACGCGGGCCGATTTCGTGCTGCTGGATCTGGGCATCTCGCTGCATCATTTCCTGGGGGCCGGCCGCGGGTTCTCCTACACGGACGAGTCCCTGGATATGCGCCTGGACACCCAATCGCCGGAGACGGCCGAGCAAATCATCAACAACTGGTCCGCCGACGAATTGTCGGAACTGTTTCGGGAGTATGGAGAGGAGCCCTATGCCGGCCGCATCGCCCGGGCCATCACCGAGGCCCGGCCCATTCGCCGCGGCGATGAGCTGGCCGAGATCGTACTCAAGGCGTCCCCCCGGAGTCGGGGCGGCAAGAACGGACCGCGCATCCATCCGGCCACGCGGGTCTTCCAGGCCCTGCGCATTCGGGTGAACCGGGAGTTGGAGGAACTGGAGCGGGCCCTGGCCGAGTTACCGGGTAAAATCGCCTCGGGAGGCAGCCTGGCCATCATTTCGTTTCACTCACTGGAAGATCGCCTGGTGAAGCGCCGCTTTCGGGATCTGGCGGACAAGGTCGATCCCGAGAAACTGGCCAAAATGCCGGAATATAAAAGACGCAAGTACGAAGAGCGCATGAGTTCCGACCCCGGAGAAGGTTTCTCCTTGCTTACGCGCCGCCCCGTCCGGCCGGGGGAGGCCGAAATCGCCGCCAATCCGGCCGCACGCTCCTCCCTGCTTAGAGTATTGACCAAACGGGCCGACAAATAAGATGCATGGACGGCGCGCGGACATTCAAGGAAATCTCCCTGGGCTACTTGCGGGAAACGCGAGGCATGTTCGTGGTCTTGCTCCTGCTGGCGCCTCCCTTTGCCCTGCTTCTATATTATACTTCCATGCACGTGGAAACGGCTCTCATCGAGCGGCGCCTGGTGCAACTGGAGAGTAAGCAGGAATCCCTGAAAAAGAAGAACCGGGCCCTGCGCAAGGCCATCGCCGCCCGGGCACGGGACGGGCGCTCACGCAGGTACGCGATTCCCGGCAGCCAGCGCATCGTCCGTATTGAAATGCCGCGCCCCTCGGCGTCCGAGTGATAGCTTCTTGACGGTCAGGTCCCGACCCTCAGGTTAAGTGCTTGCGACTTTCCGAACTCATCCAGTCGTCCGGTCTCTCCCAGACCATCCAGACCGCGGGCCGGGCGGATCCCGAAATCAATTCCATTACTGACGACTCCCGCGCCGCGGGTTCGGACGCCCTCTTCGTCGTAACCGAGCAGGGCCGGCCCTATTTATCGAAAGCGCTGGAGCGCGAAGACGGGCCCATCGCCGTGCTCATGGGCCGGGAGGGCCCCGAGCTCGAGGCGAATCTAACTGCCGGACGCGTGATTGCGCGGGCCGAGGACGTGTTGGCCGCGCAAGGCGATCTTGCGTCCACTCTGCACGGCCGCCCGTCCCGGGAACTGGACATCGTCGGCATCACCGGCACCAACGGTAAGACGTCCATCGCCCATATGGTGGAACACATCTGGCGCGAAAGCGGGAAGACCTACGGCATCATAGGCACTCTGGGCGTGCGCTATCGCGGGGCGGACGGCAAGACCCATGAATTCAAAACCGGATACACCACGCCCCGGGCGCCCCGGACCCACGAGATTCTAGCGCGCATGCGCGATGCCGGCGTGGACCGGGTGGCCATGGAGGTTTCCTCCGAGGGCATTTCCCTGGGGCGCATCGAAGGCGTGCGTTTCGCCGCGGCGATTTTCAGCAACCTCACCCGGGACCACCTGGATCACCATGGAACCATGGAGGACTACTTCCAGGCCAAGGCGCGTCTGTTTCATCAAACGGCCGGTGGGGGCGGTCGCCTGATCATTCATACCGGAGACGAATACGGCAAGCGTCTGGCCGACGAAATGGAAGCGCAATACCAGGTTGAGCTCGATCGGGTGGACGGACCCGACGCGATGGACCTGCCCGTACCCGCGCGATTCTATCGTATGAACGGCACGCTGGCCGCGCGCGCCGTCGCCCCCGACATCACGCGCGAAGACGGACGCAAGGCCCTGGCGTCCCTGCCACCGGTTCCGGGGCGATTCAACATCGTCTTACCGCCCTGGGAGCACGAGCCCTTCAACCTGGATGCTTCGCGGGGCCCGCGCACGAAACTATTCGGCATCGTCGATTACGCCCATACGCCCGACGCGTTGGAAAACGTCCTGCGTGAAGCCAGGGGCATGGGCATCGCCACGATGGTGTGTTTGATCGGTTGCGGCGGCGATCGAGACCCCGGTAAGCGCGCGCCCATGGGCAATGCCGCGGCGCGTTTCGCGGACCTGGTCATACTCACCGACGACAACCCCCGGAGCGAGGACCCCGAGCTCATTCGTCGCGCCATGCTCAAGGGGGTGCACGAGGAATGGGAACGACGCATGGAAGAGGGAGATGAACTACCGCCCGAGTTGATCGAAATCGGCAATCGCCGCTTCGCCATCGAGGCGGCCGTGCTCTGGGCCATGGACCACGCGGGCCCCACGGCCTTGATTCTTGCCGGTAAGGGGCACGAGACCGAACAGATCTTCGAACATCGCCGCGAACACTTTTCGGATATCGAGGAATTGGAGAAGGCGTTCCTCAAGTTCGGAGATGAATTGCAGTAAGACGGATGAACGGTGAAACGGTACAACGGTGGACGGTCGCGGAGATCGGGAGGGCCTTGAAAACCGAACCTCTTCGCGCGGAGGGAAACGACGTTGGTGAATCCGGCGGTTCGTTGTCGGGGAGTGTCGTCATCGACAGCCGCGAAGTCGGGCCCGGGGACGTCTTCGTCTGCATCAAGGGCGAGCGTACCGACGGGCATCTTTACATCGACGCCGCCTTGAAAGCGGGGGCCGCGGTGGTTATCGCTCAACGCGATCATCCCGATCTGGAAACAATCACAAACAAAGTCGAAGAGGCCGGCGGCGCGATTTTCGCCGCGGAGGATACCACCCTGGCCCTGGGACAACTGGCGGCCCATCATCGCAAGCGCCTGGGGGGCCTGGTAATCGGCGTTACCGGTTCCAACGGCAAAACCTCGGCCAAGGAAATGCTTCTGGCCCTGGGGCGCGAAATGCTGGGCGACGAATTCGTCACGGCCACGAAGGGCAATCTGAACAATCACTGGGGTTTGCCCCTGAGTTTGCTTTCCGCGAAACCCGAGGATAAGCTGGTCATCATGGAAATGGGCATGAACCACGCGGGCGAAATCGCCTACCTTTCGAAAATCGCGCGTCCGGACTTCGCGTTGATCACGTCCATTTCCGAGGCCCACATCGAATTTTTCGATTCCATTATGGGCATCGCCCGGGCCAAGCTGGAAATCCTGGAAGGGATGCAAGGCGGCGCGCTGGCTTTTCCCGCCGGGGCAACGGGCATTGAAATCGCCCGGGAAAAGGCCGGCGAGCACGGGATTGAACTGCTGGAATTCCAGGCCGAGGAATCGGCGCGGACGGGCGTCTTCGGGATGGAGTTTCGTTTCGGAGCGGCGATTGTTCGCAATGGGCACTATTTCAACCCCGTCATGGCGAGCAATCTACTGGGCGTGATCACGATTCTGGCCCGGGCCGGCTTCGATGAAAATCGCCTGGTGGAGGCCGCCGCGCGCGTAAAACCGGCCACGGGTCGGCGCTTCGAGGTGTTTCGCCGCGGACTTGATTCGGGCGAACAAATTTTAGTGGACGACAGTTATAATGCGAACGAGTCGTCTTTCCGAGAAGCGTTGACGGCCTTGCGCGCGCTATTGCCGTCCGGTCGGCTGGCTCTCGCCGCGGGCCCCATGGCTGAACTGGGAGACCGGGCCGGGGCCGCTCATCGTCGCCTGGGGGAACTGGCGGCGGAACTGGATTACCACGCGGTCGTACTGGAATCGCCCCATATGCTTGAGTTCGTCCGGGCCTACCAGGCCTTTGTGAGTTCCGAGGGCGCGAATTCCGACGGAAAATCAACGGCGCGAATCGAACAAGCAGGGGACCAGGACGGGATCATCGGGTCCATGCGTGAACGCATCGTCGCCGGCGAATTCGACGGTATACTCGTAAAGGGCTCGCGCGGCGCCCGCATGGACATCGTCGCGGATGGGATAAAGGAACTGGGATATGTTTGAATGGCTTTACTCCAGCTTTGAGGCGCCGGGCTTTTTTCGCCTGTTCGGTTTCGTTTCATTTCGAGCCCTGATGGCGGGGCTCGTTTCCATCGGCTTTAGTTTTCTCTTCGGCGAAGTCATCATTCGCAAGTTGCGTAATCTGAACTTCAAGGAAGTCGTTCGCGGAGACGGTCCTCAATCGCATCAAGTTAAGGCGGGCACGCCCACCATGGGCGGGCTGATGATTCTCTTCGGTCTGGCCATGAGCGGTTTCTTCTTCGGTAATTTTTCCAACCTGCATTTTACGCTGGTGTATTTCTGTACTCTGGGTTTCGGCGCCATCGGTTTCATGGACGACTACTCCAAGGTGGTTCTGAAAAAGAAGGGCGGCATGAGCGCGAAGGTCAAGATGGGTTTGACCCTGATCATCGCCTTTAGTTTTTGTTTTCTCTATTATTATTTCACGCCCGCGCCGGGGACGGGCACCATCGAAATCACGACGCCCGCCGGCAAGGTTGCGAAACCCGTCATCGAATACAGCGTCACGGGTCTCTTCGTTCCTTTTCATAAGGGGCAGTTGCTGGACCTTACGGTTTTCGCGGCCCTGCCGTTCTGGATGCTGGTCATCGTGGGCACCACCCACGCCGTCAACCTCACCGACGGTCTGGACGGCCTGGCCATCGGAACCGTGAGCATCGTGACGGTGACCCTGGGCATCATCGCCTATATCACCGGTAGTTCCAACTGGGCGCACTATCTGAACCTGCCGGCCGTCGCCGGTGCTCATGAGATCACCGTTTTTCTGGCGGCGTTGACCGGAGCGGGGATGGGCTTTCTCTGGTTCAACGCGGCTCCCGCTCGGATTTTCATGGGAGACACGGGTTCCCTGGCGCTGGGCGGCGCGCTGGGCATGACCGTCATCATCTTGAAAAAGGAAGTCCTGCTGGTTATTCTGGGCGGAGTCTTCGTCATGGAAGCGCTGTCCGTAATTCTCCAGGTGGGTTCTTATAAGTTACGCGGAAAGCGAATCTTTAAGATGGCGCCCATCCATCACCATTACGAAGAGAAGGGTTGGCCGGAAACGCGAATCGTCATTCGCTTCTGGCTGATCGGCGCCATACTCAGTTTGATATCGCTGGCCACCCTTCGCCTGCAGTAAGCGAGAAATTATTCAGAGGACCGTATGCAAACGATTCAAAAGGAGATCAAGGAGCGGATATTCCTCTGCGATCAAAAAGGACGCCTGAATCCGGAATCCATCGGCTGGGCGCGATTGCCCCATCACACCTGTAATCTGAAGGGCGCCTGGATGCGTAAGAAGCGCTGGGATTACTGGACCGTCGTCAACGGCAAGCATCTGTTCTCCGCGGCCTTCGCGCATCTGGATTACGCCGTGCTGGCTTTCGTGCACCTGCTGGACATGGAGTCCGGCGAGTTCTTCGAGCACTCGGTGATCAAGAAAATGCCTTCGGCGAAGGAGTTCACCCTTCCTAATTCCGCGGGGGAGGAAGTCTTTTTCGATTTCGAGGGCCTGCGCATGAACTTCCAGCCCGACGCGAAAGGCACCATGCTGCGGGTGGACTGCGCGCAATTTCAGGGCAGCCCCCTCACGGCGGAAATTCTGGTGCTGGCTCCGAAGGCTCAGGAGTCGCTCAATATCGTAGCGCCCTGGAGCAAGCGTCGTTTTCAATTTTCTTCCCAGCAAAATTGCCTGCCCGCGCAGGGCCGCGTGGAGTGGGGCGGTCGCGTCGTCGATTTTAAGAAAACCGGCAAGAATCCCAGTTTCGCCGCGCTGGATTTCGGACGCGGCGTCTGGCCTTTTCAAACGGCCTGGCAGCGCGCCGGCTTCGCGGGCAAGTGCGGGCGGGATGTGCTCGGCTTGAACATGGGCGCTCACTGGACCGACGAGACCGGCATGAACGAAAACGGGTATTGTCTGAACGGCAAGCTCTTCAAAATCTTCGACGGAATGACCTTCGATTTCAATCCGGAAAATTACATGGCGCCCTGGAAGGTTCGCACGCGCTCCTCGGAAGCCGTGATGCTTGAGTTCAATCCCATCCATCATCATCCCGTGGAGCACAAGGTTGCTTTTTTGCAGGCTCAGACTCATCGCGTGTTCGGTCGCTGGTCCGGCGAAGTCAAGGTCGGCGGTCGCAAAACCCTTGCGGTAAAAGAACTGCCGGGCTGGGTGGAGGACTTTCAGGCGAGGTGGTGAAACGGTGAAACGGTGAAACGGTGAAACGGTGAAACGGTGAAACGGTGAA
>CAZGYS010000291.1:0-8001 GCA_964530305.1 uncultured Leptospiraceae bacterium | reverse complement strand
AGGCATGCCCCAGATTCATGTAGACGCCCGCGTAGCGCGGCATGGCCCCCCGGGCCTTGTTGAACCAGAGAATGGCCTTCTCCGGAAGTTTCATAATCAAATACACGCGACCCATATTATAGAGGAAGGGAAAGAAAAGCGGGTCCGCGCGGGTGCCCATCTGGAGTTTACGCAGGGCCGCCTGGAGTTTAGCCGTGTCCCGGGGACCCACGCCCCGCAGTTCCCGGACAATGCGATTATTCCATTCCCCGGCATCCACCCGGGTCCCGTCCGGCAAAACCACCTGCCCGAATTTTCCGGAGGGGGCCGGCTTGCCCTTGAAACCCGGCCCCGCGCAGGCGATGTAGTCGGGCTGAATGAGGATGAACGTGCCCTTCGGCACCCGATCCGAATCCAGAATCTCCATGGGCCGGACGATGAAATCCGGTAACAGCTTTACCTTGAGGCGGTCCGGAGGGCCGGCCTGGGCCCATGGCGAGCCCGGCCCGTCCCCGCCCATCCATGGGAGCAGGGTCAGGAAAACCGGCAACAGGGCCGCCGTAATCCCTCGGGAGGGCCGAAAACGGGCTTTCCCGCGGTATTGATTGAAAAATTTCCCCATGGTCTTAATTTGTTCCATCGGCCGCCGGGCCGATTAATTTAATAAACAAATCCCGCCCCCGAATGGTCAAATAGCCGTTCGGAAGAAATCCCGGGCAAGGATGAATGCATGAAATCGCTCCTGAAACTATCGACCGTATTTTTACTCATCGGCGCAAGCCTGCCGACCGCGGCCTGTTTGACGCCCCAGCCCACGCGCTACGAAAACACGACCACGCGCCTGAATATCCCTCGGGCTCCGGCAAACTTCAAGAAGATCAAAATCGCCCTGATCAATTTTCGGGACCTCACCAATCGCGCCTATCTGGTAAAACCGGCCACGGCCCAGCTCACCTCCATGATGGTGGAAAGCGGTTACTTCGAGGTTATCGAACCTTCGCTGGTGGAAAACATCATCAAGTCCCAGTCCGACGTCACGCCGGAGAAGCTGAACACCATCCGTCAAAAATTCGGCGCGCAGTACTTTCTCACCGGCACCCTGACCAATTTTGAAATTCGCGAAAACCGTTCCGGCACCTGCCTGTTTATCCTGGGCGGCACGAACAAGGAAGAATACATCGTCGAAGCCGGAATCGACTTTCGCATGGTGACCGTTCCCGAGGCGAAAATCGCCAAGGCCGGCGTCGTCGAGAATCGCCGGGTGGACACTTCCAGCTCCGCGCGAGTCCTGCTGTTCGGCGGCGGCACCAGCGTGCGCGTCCTGCAATCCAACAGCGGCAAGCTTCTGCGCTACGTGTTGAGGGATTTGCTGAAACGCATCACCACCGACCTGCCCTCTTGATTCATTCGAAGGGAGTTCCATGGGTATGACCCGCCAATCTTCAGGGCATCCAGGCCTCCTCGGGCTCTTTGCTCGACGGGGACGCCTGATTCGCGTCACGGCGTTCACGGCCTGCCTGCTTGTATTGCAATGCGCCACCGGCGCCGGCACGCGCATGGAACGCATCAGCGGCACGGGTCCGGTCGTACCGGCGGCCCCGGCCCAGTTCAAGAAAATTCGCATCGTCCTGCTGGACTTTCGGAACTCGGCCAACCTCAAGCAATTCGACATCATTCCCGACGGCGATTACGGGAGTCGCGTAGTCGGTCGTCGGCATTCGAGCTCGTCTTCCTGCTGGTCGTCCGGCCGAAGCGGGCGAGCTCACTCCACGCCGGGCCGTGATGCTCCCGCGAAATCCGGCTGGGAAACGAAGGAAAAAGAGAAGGCCGGGAACGCCGGAAGCAAAGCGGACTCGCAAACCGGCGACGAGCGCAAGCAAGATAAGAAAGTCGATCCCGCCGCCGATCCGGATGCCGTGCGTTCGGGGCAGGTCGCCCGCGAAGTAGTGGAAACCGAGCTTTTCAAGTCCGGGCGTTTTGAAATCATCCCGGCCTTTCGCCTCAAAGCCGAGATCGATAAATTGCGCAAGGATAGTCCGGACGATCCCCTGGTTCCCGTGCGAGCCGCGCGCAACCTGGGCGTGCACTACATCTTCTACGGAGATCTCACCAACTTCGAACTGCGCCAGCAGACTTCCTACTGGAAGATTCCCCTCTGGGCCATTCTGTTGATTGCCGCCGCTTTCATTAAGGACGACGACCTGCGCGCCTATGCCTGGTATACTATTTTGCGCGTCATGGCCACCCTGCCGCTCAATTCTCCCTTCTGGGATAAGGGCGTGGGCTGGAGCAACATGAATCTGAACGTGGACGTGGGACTCAACTTGCGCGCCGTGGATACGCGCACGGGTTCGGTGGCTTTCGCGCGCGCGAAGAACATTACCCGCACCGACAAGGTTCGCAATCTGAATCTTCTCATCTGGGCGTCCAATCGCCGCTTGAAAATTACCCGCAGCAATGCCGGACGTCAGATTCGGTTCGCCGCGAAAGCACTGGTGGTGGACGTGGCCGGATGGACGGACGGGCTGCCGCCTGTTGTCGACATTCCCGTTAAAGTTAAACCGGACGAACCGGGGAAGGACACTCCGCCGAAAAAATCGGAGCCTGCGCCGCCGGCGGAACCGAGTCCCATGAAGGAAAAACCCGAGCCGGGCTCCTCAACGATTCAATAGAATCAGACAATTCAGGGTTTTCCATATAGACGACCATCACCCCGGCCAAATCTTCCATCCCAGGCAACCGCCAACCAGGTAGCCAAGAATACTTGCTATGGGATCCAGAAAGGTAAAGGCGCATTGCTCGCATTTCGTCTCTTTGTGCCCGCGCCGGGGAACAACGCCGGGTATTTTTTCGCAGCGAAAGTGATGACTCGCTTCGGCGCGCCTGGGGCTGGACACGCGCGTAACACGATCAGCATTTTCGGATTCAGCCCGATTCACCACATAGGCCCTGCCATTGGGCTTACGACCAACCAGGCTGGGACGCCCACCCCAGAAGGTTTTCTCATCGGGTTCAAAGAAGGACCCGTGTTCCTTCAAGGCCCTCAGCAGGGTTTCCGGATACGCAACCACGTCGCCGGATTGCCGGCACGTTCTATACGCATGGGGCCAGGACCCGGGCCGCTGGGGAAGTCGAGACAGACAAGTATCTCCGACCTTGATATAGTCCGTGGGACAGGTTTCGGCAGCCGCGGGTAACCGCCCCCCGGTGGAGCAAGCCGTCGGTACCAGTACAATCGTCGCCGTCAGTATACTTGTGAATAACATGCGGCTGGTGATGGGGTAACTTCGTTGTTCCATATAACCGGATAAAATACTCCCTGTGCCAGGGTAAGCAAGGTTTTCGCATTGTCCGGGCCGCGTAAAGCCTTGCCCGGGCTCGTCAGCGTACACGATCGATAAACAGTAAGCAGCTGAAGATTTCCAGTACCATGGAGCACGTCTCGGCGTCTTCCATGCAACCCAGGCAGCGCTCTACGTTTTTCCCGCCCGGGTCCGCGCCCGACGGACGCGAATCCATGAATTTCTCACAGCGATACCCATGACTCACCGAGTATTTCCTGGGGCCTTCAATGGGTTGCAGGCGATTGTCTTCCCCCTCGCCGGCGGCCCCGGGTTGCTCCAGATTCATGACGAAGACGCTCGACCCCCGGGCGCTCCAGTGAGTTTTTTCGGAGGGACGAAAGACGTTCGGCATTGCCTGGAGCGCCGTCTGTAACGTCTCGGGCGTGGCCACTACATCCCCGATGCGTTTGCAAAATTTGTCCGCTTCCAACCAGGGAGCCGGCGCGGCGGGCGCGCGAAACAGACAGCTACGGCCCACCTGGACATAGTCCGCCGGACAACTCTTAAGAGGCGCGGGGCGATTCTCCGGAGCGGCGCAGGCCGTCAGGATCAAAAGGCCCCCGATGACCGCCGGCATGCGCGTTATTGCGCTCAATCGGAATCGCCTCCGCCGAACAGGGAGCGAATAATTTCACCCAGACACCAGCAGCCCCAATCGGAACCCTTCTTACTGCCGTAGGGTGCCGGATTGGGATTCACGCCGCCGCCCTTGTGAACGATAACTTTCGCGCGCTCCATGCAACGCACATTACGCTGGTAATTCTTCTTGAAGTAATCGGTATTGTGTTCCTGAATCAGGCCGCCCGCCGGCGTAAAGATGAAGGCTTTGCCCTTGTCCTTGCCCCAGAATCCGAAACCGGAACGCACTCGGGAGCGCGCGGCCCACTCCTTCAAGATGTACGGCGATGCCAGCAGTTTGTTTTCCGACTCACAGGTCTTAACCGCGTCCAGGTAGTTCATGCGACGACTCCTGGTCGGTCCCAGGCAGTATTCGCTGTAGACGGACATGTCTTTAGGACACACGTATTCCTCGGACGTCTCGGCGTGGAGGTTCGGAACGAATAAGGCAAACGCGGCAAGGAAGAAGATGAGCAAGAACGGATGACTTCGATTGGGCATGGGTGATTCCATTGTGTCCGGATGGACCGACTCAGCAATTATTTTTTATTGCGGACCCCGGTGCCGCCGGCCTTCATTGAATATGCTTAATTCGACGTGGATGGTTCGTTTTTGTTTGCCCGTTCTTGCTTTCGCCGTTGTTTCGTGCGGCGGAAAAAAGAAGGAACCCTTGAAAGCCGTGACCTTGCCCCCGCCCCAGGCCGGCGCGAACGGCACGGTATTATTGAAAATACAAACCCGCATCGACAATCCGCCCAACATATTCAGAAAGCGACCCTTCCGACTGCGCTATCGCGTCTATGTTTGCCCGCCCGCGGAGCTGGCCGCCCACAATCCGAAAAAAAAGAAAATCGCGCCGTGCCTGACGCGCTTTTATGAACAGACCGGAACCGCCCCCAATGGAAAGGGCACCATGGAATTTCCGGCGCCGGCGAACTGGACCCACGCCTTCGTGCAACTGATGGACGTGGAGGAAATCGCGGGACGTTTTTCTCCCGGACACAATCCGCGCTGGTTTCGCAATGCATCCGCCGGCTCATCGAAGCAGGGATCGGTTTCCTTGAGCGCCGTCTTCGCCTTTGAATCCCAGGAGAATCCCCTGCCGGACGCGCTGCAGGAAAAACTGGCCGCCCGGTTCGCGCCCATCATCGTCGTGAAGAAAGGTAAGAAGTTTATCCCCACGAATCTGGAAAAGTACGCGGGCACGTTCAAACGCGGCGAGTTTCCCATGAAGGACCGGGATATGCGCCGCCTGAAATCCTCGAAGACGACCCTGCCCTACCTGGCCTTGAAGGATCAGCCGAAGGGCGGGCCGACCCATCTATACTACCACGTTCGTTACGCGGACACCATGGTCTCGGGCGCGCACAAGGACGCCCTGCCCGGCTGGCGCGATGACACCAATTACCGTTATCGACGCGGCAAGGGGGACATCGTCGTCTCCTACTGGATGTGGTACGACAACAACGAGGGCCCCACCAGCTTCGGCAATGTTCACCAGGGTGATCTGGAGTCCTTCGCGGTTCTGGCGGACGCCCGGGGCTTGCCGAAACGCTTCATGGTCACCGGACACGATTACATCATGCTCGATACGGCCTGGACCAACATCAATTCGGTCAATCACCATCCCATAATTTATATCGCCCACGGCAACAAGGGCGCGGACGGCGGTAATCCCACTTCGGCTTACGGCGATTTCGAGGTGAAGCTGGACGCGGGTAACGCCCTCTTTAACGTAGTTTCCGATCCCCGGGACATCTTTTCGTCACTCGCGGGTAAGGCCCCGTCCTCCAGCGTAATTCTTCCGGCCGATCTGGATCCCGCGAAGCTGGGCGCGATTCGCATCGGCCCGGGCAAACACATCGACGCCAAGGCCACCAACCTGGCGGATCTGCGTCCGCTGGTTTTGCGCAAGATTGCCCGGCTGGTCAAGTGGGAAGAGCCGGGATGGGTCAATCGCCCCGCGGTCAAGGATCCCGACGGACATCATCGCGTCGATGCGCGCATCGCGCCCTTCCTGGTTTTTCCCGGTCGCATCGGCAAACACCCCCAATCCAAAATGAACTGGGGCGAACTGACCCGCTACGGTCAATCGCCCGAAAACGTGCCCTTCAAAACGAACGTGGAGCAGCATTATACCTTTGAGAAGCCGCGCAAGGATCGCTTCTACAAGGGACGCGAGGGAGACTACAGCCCGCGTTTCAAGGGCGATTCCAAAACGCCGCAGTTCGTTAACTGATTTTCGCCCGCACGCCGGCGGGCGGCGGCTCGCCGTATTTCAAAAACAGCCAGGTCAGCGGTCCATGGGTCACGGCCAGGGCGATGAATCGCAACACTACCGCCACCTCAAGCGTGACCTGCGCCGTCCGCGAAAGAGTGAATACGGAACCCGCGAAGAAGTAACCCGCGCACGCCCAGACCGCGCCCAGCATGGGAACGTATTGCGCGAAACTCGCGGGGCCGGCCGGACGACGAAACGAAGCAATCATCCCCAGCACGAGCATGGTGATCAGCAGCACCAGGATCACCATGCCCAATAAAAGACTACCTCGACCCACGCGAAAGTTCCAGTAGTGCTCATGAACTCGCGCGGGGCCGGAGGTCACGGCTCCCACCATGAAGTAGATCACGGCCGTGAAGTAAATGATCAGCAGAAACAGCGAAGTAAGATTCAGTACGCGACCGGGCTCTCGATTGGGAAAACAAAACAAAGCGCGCCCCAGAAGAATCCAGGCCGGCCCGGCCAGGGAAATGGTCACGAAACGATGATAGGCGGCGACCGGATGATTCACCGCCAGGCCGTAGGCATGGGCCGCGTCCATTAGTCCGAAGAGCAACAACGCGCCGGCGGCCTTTTGCGCGGCGTGGTCGGGCGCGGAACGTACGCGCAGCAAAAAGGCGAAACCGAGCAACAGGCCGGCGCTTGCCAGGGACCAGACGGGAAGAAAAAGCGAATTCAACATAGGCGGACGGGACGCGAAAGCACGCGATTCAATTCAACGCGAGCCGAATGCGGGGTCAAGATGAATCCACGGGCGCCCATGGAACGAACCGGGGGAAAAGGTGAAGAGTATGCAAAAGGACCCCGGCCGAACGCCGGGATCCGCCGCAACGAACGCTTTCAGGCGCCCGCCGTCTTGTGATTTTTCTGAATGGCTATGAGCACATCCCGACGACTAATCTGACCTACGAGCCGCCCCTGGTCGACAACCGGCAACCGACGAAACGGAAAGGAGGGGCTGGCGAATTTTTCAGCCAGGTCCACCAGTTCCATGTCCGGCGGAACGGTTTGAATCGAATTGGTCATGTACTCTTTAACGGTTCCGCCGATTTGATTGTGATAAGCACGCTTGGCCAGCAGCTTGATGCAGTCTTTTTCGGACAGCATGCCGATGAGCTTACCGGACTTATCAACAACCGGGGTTCCGGATATTTGTTTGGCAATCAAGAGGTCTATGGCTTTATATATGTCCATCTCCGGCGTAACCGTGATCAGGTCCCTTGTCATGAAATCACTGACTTTTATATGTTTGAATTGATCGTCGCCTTGAGAGTCGACGAGTTTTGGAGTCAGGGAAACGGGCATTTCGGACCACCTTGGAAAAAGTTGGCAAATTGTAACATACCGCGGTGGAGCGAGCAAATCTTTTTTATGAATTAAAGGAAAACCGGACGCACGCGCGGGACCGGCGGCGGCGTCTAAATGCGTCCGACTTTTAGAATGACGGGCCAACGAATGACGTGCTTGCTTCCGGGTTCGCCCCAGGCTTTCGTCATGGGCTCGATAATTTTATCAAGGGGATCCTCGTTTTTGTCCGCGCGATATCGTCGAGTAGCCGACCAGGTGGCCAGATAACCCAGTAGTCCTTCGAGGGGCATTTCAATGGCGATTTCCATTTTCGGCGTATCCACGGGTTCGAAGGGAAAGGGAATATCGCCGTAGCCGTTTTCCACATGACGGCGTTCGGGCGGCCAGTAAGGACCCACGATCTCGTCGTAGTATTCGCGCAGGAGTTCCATGGCCGCGGGCGTAGGCATGTCGTTCAGGGCATAGGACCAG
>CAZGYS010000290.1:0-8008 GCA_964530305.1 uncultured Leptospiraceae bacterium | reverse complement strand
GCGATGGCCGCAGTCGCATCGGTGAGCAGGCGCGCGCGATAGTCGGGGTCGGTCAGCAAGCCCACGCCGGTTTTTTCCGATTGCTCTCGAAACTCCGTATACTCCGGCCCGGCCGTGAAGAAGATGAACAGGCCGATGCAAAGCACCAGCAAGTTGACGATCAGAACGCCCAGTTCCACGTATCGTTTCAGTCTCTGTTTGGCCGCTCCGGCTTCGTCTCGTTTGCTCATGCCCTGTTCCGAATTATAATTCGGAGCGATTCTCTCCGGCCCCGGAGGCTATACTGGGGCCATGAAAAGAATACTGTCCATTGTAATTTCGGTCCTGCTCCTGACGGCATTGTCTCATTGTGATGAGCACTACGGACTGGCCGGCTTCTATTTCGGCGATCAGTCCGCCGTGGCCGTAACCACGGTCATGTTGAATTGCGATTACGCGACGGACGTGAACCGAACCGAGGCCGAGCGCGAGCACGCTCGCCAGGTATGTGAAACGGGTCTGCTGTACTTCGCCGCCGATCTGGATAAGGATCGCGAATACTGATCAGGCGTCCGTTATTTCGTTCTCGTCGCCGGTGGCTTGCGCGGCGGTCCGGCGATAGTCCCGGGGTGTTTGTCCCGTGACGCGCTTGAATTCAATATTGAAGCGCGTTTTGGAATTAAACCCCGAGGCGAAGGCGATGTCCAGCACGGACCGGTCCGGTTGCGCCTTCAATAGTTCCCGTGCTTCGCCCACGCGATAATCGTTTACGAAGCGGTTGAAGTTCACGCCCAGGCGATTATTCAGAAACTCGGACAGCTCGTGACGGGTAACTCCGCAATGGCCGGCCAGGGTTTCCAGGGTCAGATCTTCGTCGCAGTAGAGGCGCTCTCGTTCCATGAGTCCCAGCAGGCGTTCGTGGAGTTCGTCCAGGTTCACGCCCATGAGTTTGCTTTTTTCGTACTTCTGTTTCGAGTCCGACTCCCCTGGTTCAATGGAAGCGCTTTCCCGATCGGTTGCGCCGGCGACGTCCGCCTCATGGGAAAGCGCGGCTCGGCTCGAAAGGGAGAGCATGAAAAACAGGAACTGCCCCAGGAAGCCCAGTTGCAGGGCGTGACCCGTAAAAAAATTAATCGGAAGAACGCCCAGCAGCGCCCCTACGTGTATCGCCGCGAAGGCGATGTTTACCAGTAATCCGATGGCCGAATACAGGGCGGGCCGATAGCCTCTGCGCAATGCCGGCGCGCCGGTGAATACGATGGCTCCCAGGTAGGCCAGGCCCAGCCAGGCCTGCACGCGTCCGAAGGCGGGGCCCTTTAGAAATAGACTCGCGATTCCCGTCGCCAGCAGGCAACCCCCGATAACGAAAACCGCGTATCGCGCTCGGGGCGCGTGGGTTCTTAATAACAGGAGCCGGTCCCAGAAGAACGCGGCGAAAATCGCCGCCAGGCCGCCGAAGAGAGGACGCAAGCGCTCGGGAGCTTCCAGATATTCGCGCGCGATATCCAGCGACGCGAGTTCCAGCAGGCCCACGCACAAAATCACGGCGCTGTAGAACAGGGGCGTAAGACCGCGACCACGCAGACTGAGCATGATGTTGGCGGGGATGATGAAGGCGATGACCGCGAAGAAGATGATTTGTATCGAGTGCATGCCGTTTCTCGTCAGTTTCGCGCGTGAACGTCGATGACCATCAGGGCAATGTCGTCGTTGATTCGGTCCGGACCGCCGCACCATTCAATGACCGTTTCCACCAGATGCTCCGTGAACGCGTTCGCGTCCAGGTCCTCGTGTTCGCCGACGAAGGCCTGCAGGCGTGCTTCCGTGTACTGTTCGCCCTCGGGGGACGGGGCCTCGTAAACTCCGTCCGTATAAAATATAATTCGATCGCCGGGGTCCAGCGGAATTTCCTCGAATTCAAAATCGCCTTTAGGCAGAATACCCAGCAAGCGCCCGAAAGGTCTTAACTTCAGAAGTTCGCTGCGTTCCTTCTTCCAGACCAGCAGGGGCGGGTGACCGGCGTTGCTGGTGCGCAGGACTTTCGTTTCCGGATCAATGAAGGCGTAGCAGGCCGTGACGAATTCATTGCCGATATTGCCTTCCAGCACGGAGTTCATGCTGTCGAACAGTTCGTCGGGGGGCGGCAGGCTTTTCTTCTGGAGCCAGAAGGCGATTTTCACGATGGAGACGATGAGCGCCGCGGGGACGCCGTGGCCCGAGACGTCGGCCATGAGTACGCCCAGCCCGCCGTCCATGGGGCGAAAGTCGTAGAAGTCCCCGCCCACGTTTTCCATGGAGCGATACGTCACGGCGATGTCCAGCCCCGACACTTCCGGAGTTTCGCGGGGCAGCAGCGATTGCTGGATTTCGCGCGCCAGGTTCAACTCCGATTGAATGGCCGCCAGGTCCGACTGTGATTTGGCGGCCTGTTTCAAGGTCAGCATGGTCTTGACGCGCGCCAACAGTTCCTGGGGGTCGAAGGGTTTGACGAGAAAATCGTTCGCGCCGCCGTCCAGACTGGTGAGCAAATCGCTTACGCGATTCTTCGCCGTGAGCATGATGACCGGCAGTTCGCTCGAAGAGTACTTTTCGCGCAGGATGCCCATGACGTCGTAGCCCGACAGGCCCGGCATCATGGCGTCCAGCAGGATCAGGTCGAAGGAATGTTCGTCTTCCAGCAGGCGCAGGGCCTCCTTGCCGCCCGTCGCCTCGACCACGGTATACTTGTGCAGCGAAAGGTGGTTCTTGAGCACCTGGCGATTCACGGGATCGTCGTCGACCACCAGCACCTGGAATTCCGTCTCGACCATGGGCTCGGCGGGCGTCAGCCAGGGCGCGTCGACTTCCGCGGCGTCCTCCGCGGGCGCTTCGCCGAGGGCTTGCGTTTTTCCGGTCGTCTCTTCATAAGTCTGATCTTCGTTTTCGCTTTCGCGGGTCAGGGGGCGACTGCTTTCGTCTTCGGCCGCGGTTTCGATCACGGCCGCCAGGGTTTCTTCGTTTACCAGGCCTCGGACCAGACGGTTTTCGTCGTGGGAAGCGGGCTGGTCGGCCCTGGCCGGCGGAATGGTAAAGATAAAGCGCGAACCCTGGCCCGGCGTTGACTCCACGCGAATGGTCCCGCCGTGCAATTCAATCAGGCGCTTGCTCACGGACAAGCCCAGGCCCGTGCCGCTGTATTCCCGCGCAATGGAACCATCGGCCTGGGTAAAGGACTGAAAGATCAGTTCCTGTTTCTCGGGAGGAATGCCGATGCCCGTATCGGCCACCGTGATCTCCAGCATTTCGCCGGGGGACGGGTCCCGGCCGTTTTCCGGAGCGGCTTGCGCGGACGCGGCCGACGGATCAGGCACGGACGCCATGCGGGCGCTGACGACCACCTTGCCGGCGCGCGTGAACTTGACCGCGTTGCCCACCAGGTTGTGTAGGATTTGTTCCAGGCGATCCTCGTCCGCGTCCGCCGAGGGCATGACATTGCGTTCGTGGATGAGCTCCAGTTGCTTATCGCCTACCAGCGGCCGCGAAAGGGCCAGCACCACGTCGATGACCGAAGAGATGTCCACGGCATTGCGTCGCAATACGATGTCTCCGTGACGCAGTTTGGAAAAGTCCAGGATATCGTTGATGAGACTTGCCAGGCGGCGACCGCTGGACGCCACCAGCCGCAGGTTGTCGTGGGTGCCCGCGCTCAACGGACCCGTGACGCCCTGCAGGACCGATTCGGTGATCCCGATGATACCGTTGAGGGGCGTGCGTAACTCGTGAGAGGTGTTGGCCAAAAAGTCGTCTTTCAATTTATCCAGGCGCGTCAGATCCCGGTTGCGGGTTTCCAGTTCCCCCGAAAGAATTTCCACGTCCCGGAACGCGCGCGAAAATCGCCGTGCGATGGCCACCGACTGCACGGATAGAAAAATGAAAATGCCCGTGGCATACCAGGGCACTCCCTGGACGAAACCCTGCTCGAAGAGATAATCGTGAAAGATCGTTACCAGTATGATCAAAACGCCGGTAAGCATGATGCCCGCGCTGGGCGTATTTCTATAAACGGCCCAGGCCAGCATGGCGGCGGCGTAGATATAAACGGCGATGGTCCAGCGATAATAGGGCAGGCCCGTCTGGAAATGAATTCGCGCGGGCGCGAAAATCACCACCAGCAAAACCGCCGCGCAAACCGCTAGAATACCCACGACGATCCACTTGTGAAAGAAGCGTCGATAGGCTTCGCGCAAAAAAGCAATCCAGAGCGGCAGCACGATGTAGCCGCCGCCTACGTTCAGTTTCTGCAGGAACTCCCAGGACATGTGGGGCAAAAGTTCGAAGAGATACTTTTCGCCGTGGGTCACCGCGTGGAGGGCGGCGCCCAGACAGGCCAGGCCGTAAAAAAGAAAGGAGCGCTCCCGGGTACGCAGGACGAAGAGCACTAGATGATAGACGCCGAACAAAGCCAGCGCCGCGAAGATCACGGAGTCCCGCAATAGCCCTCTTTCGCGCCGAGCCTGGATGCCCCGGGGCGTTCCCAGATACGTTGAATAAAAGGGCCCGCCCGCGTTCAGTTCAAAGTTGGAAACCTGTAGAACGATTTCAACCGTATCCGTGCCCGGAGTGAAGTGGACGATGCGCGGCAGCCACTGGGGACGCGATTTCTCGGGGGTTCGCGCGACGGTGCCGTTTCGCGCCAGCAGCCGTCCGTCGACATAGAGGCGATACGCCGTATCCACGGGCATTTGCTTCAGGGTCAGGCTCGTGGTTCCTTGTTCCAGGAGAACGCGCAGGCGATACGTGGCATAGCCTTGCCCCGGGAGCTTCTTGTCCTTGTAGGAGGTCCACAGGCCCGGCAGGCGAATGTAACCGGTAGGGCGCGGAGCGCGAGGACCCCGAAAGGCCGCGGGTTCATGGAGAGCCGACCAGTAAAACTCCCACCGGCCTCTCAAGTTTACCGGGCCGCGTTCGTTCAGATCCCAGCCCCGCAGGTCCAGTACGCCTTTTTGGGCGGCGGGCTTTTTCCTGCCCAGGGGCGATTGGGAACAGCTCGTGAAAATCGCCGCGGCGATGAGCAGGCCGAGAGCCGCCATGGGGAGGCGCAGCCCCCGAAAAGTTGGAGTCGCTCCCCGGGCGTGCATTTACTTTTTCTTCTTGAGCAGTTTCAGAAAGTCGGTCTCGGAAACGATGGTCGTGCCCAGTTCCTCGGCCTTCTTGAGTTTGCTGCCCGCTTTTTCCCGCCAGCAGGTGCGTCGTTTTCGAACTTACGCCCGCGGAGATTTTCCCGCCTCGTTTGCGAATCTCGTCGGCCGCCAGTTCCCGGGGTTTGAAATTTTCGAAGCTACCCGTCACCACCCAGGTCTGGTCCGTCATATTCTGGGGCATGTCCGGGTCGGCCTTGACCTTTTTGGCGGCGAACTGCAGTCCCGCCCCGCGAAGATCCTTGATGAGCTTCTTGACGTTCTTGTCCTTGAAATGCCCGACGATGAATTCCGTCGTGCGCGGTCCGATGCCGTCGATTTCGTTCAGGCGTTCCTCGGCGTCGGCGCCGCTTGCCAGGGCCGTAATCTTATCGATATCGTCGTAGTCGTGCTTGATGAGTAGATCGGTTACGCTGTGTCCCAGTTCGCGCAGTCCCAGGGCCGGCAAGACGAAGCGAAAGGCTCGCGTTTTGGATTTTTCAATCCCGCCCAGCAGCACCTGCACGGATTTCTTGCCGAAACCCTCCATGCCTTCCAGCTCTTCGCGGTGTTTTTCCAACCCGTAGATGTCGGGAATATCCGCGATGAACTTTTTCTCATAAAGAGTGCGCACGATTTTTTCGCCCATGCCGACGATGTCCATCTGCTTGCGCTGGCAGAAAAAGATCAGGCCGTTGATTAGTTTTTCATCGCAGCGCGGATTGGGACAAACCCGATCCACGGCGCCCTCTTCTTGAACGAGCTTCGTGGAACAGACCGGACACTTCGTGGGAAAGCGATAGGGCTTGCCGGGACCCGGGTCCACGACTTCCTCCACGGCCGGAATAATTTCGCCGCGTTTGGAAACCTTCACGCGCGAACCGACTCGCACGCCCAGGCTCTTGATGAAGTCGGGGTTGTGCAGGGTGGCGTAGGTTACCGTAGTGCCCGCCAGTTGCACCGGCTGTAGACGCGCGCGGGGCGTAACGCGTCCCGTGCGGCCCGTAAAGACTTCGATTTCCTCGACCACGGTTTCGCCCAGTTCGGGTTCGAACTTCAAGGCCACGGCCCAGCGGGGCGAATGGGCGGTGAAGCCCAGTTTGTTGCGTTCCTTGTGGTCGTCCAGTTTGAGCACCAGGCCGTCCACGGGCATGGGCATCTTGTCCTTGACCTTTTCGAACTTGGCGATGGTCGCCTCCAGCTTCGACAAAGGCACTATGATCTGGTCCTCCAGTAATGGAAAACCCAGATCATCCAACTGCTTCATGGCCTTCGCGTCCGTGGGAGGCGGGCTTTTTTCGAAATGCCCCTCGAAGGCCACCAGGCGCAGCGGGCGACCGGCTACTTCCTTCGACTGCTTGTGCTTCAGGGAACCGGATGCGGTATTGCGCGGGTTCGCGTAAATGGAGCCTTCGCGTTCATTGAACTTTTCGAAATCGGAGAAGGTCATGTAGACTTCGCCGCGCACGGCCAGGTCCAGCGGCTTCGAAAGCACCTGGGGAATATTGCGAATGGTGCGCGCGTTGGACGTGATGTCGTCGCCCACCGAACCGGTGCCCCGGGTAACGGCTCGCGCCAATCGCCCTTTTTCGTAATACACCACCAGCGAAGCCCCGTCCACCTTCCACTGGACGATGATCTTCATGGTTTTTTTTCCGCCCGTCGCCTTTTCCGCCCACTCCAGCGCTTCCTCGGTGGAGTAGGTGTTGGCCAGGGAGAGCACGGGAATGGTGTGCTCTACTTTACTGAAGGTATTGTCGAGATCGGAACCCACGACCTTCGTGGGCGAATCATCGGAAGCCAGTTCAGGATGTTCCTCTTCCAGTTTCTGGAGTTCGGTGAAGAGGCGATCGAATTCCCGATCTGAGATGACCGGCTGATTCTTTACGTAGTAGAGATGCTGATGTTTGCGGAGCTCTTTTTCCAGCTCACGGATGCGGGCGGCCGGCCCGGACTTCTTTGCCATGGAATCATGATTCTTTGTCGGGAGCCCTTTCGCAAGTCCCTTTTTCACGCATGATATGGCAACGACCGTACAGGTTCAAGGCGTGGTCCGCCAGTTGAAAACCATGTTGTTCGGCGATGCGCACCTGGGCCGCTTCGATTTCCTCGTTTACGAATTCCTCGATACGACCGCAATCCAGACAGACGATGTGATCGTGATGCTGGTGCCCGGCGATGTGCTCGTAATATTTTACCGTCTGTCCGAAATTATGTTCAGTAAGCTGGCCTGATTCCACGAGCAGGGAGACGATGCGGTAAATGGTGGCCCGGGAGATTTCGCCCTTGCGATCATACAGAGCCTCGGCCAGGGAATCCACCGTGAAGTGGGAACCCAGGCGGAAGATCTTCTCGGCTACCAGCAGCCGCTGGTGCGTGATCTTCAAACCACATTTTTTTAAATAATTGGAGAAATTCGTCATCTCCCGATGAACGTCGACTTCTCGTTTGCCAACTTCCGTACTCACTTCCCCCAATGTAAGGGAATCGTCGTGAATGGCAAGAAATTAACCATCTTACGTCACATGAACGGTTGGCCGAAAAAACCCGCTCCGGCCCGGCCAAATTGAACGGCGAGATAGTTGAAAAACCTTGACAGGAGAATTCTCGCGACGGAAACCCGGAGCGTGTCCGCCGAAAACGAGAAAAGGAAGTATCCCCGCGCGGATCTGGTCTTCAAGATGGCCTATGCTCCCGAAGCGGGCGCCGCGCTGGAAGCAACCACGGGTCGGGATCTGAGCGTGGGCGGGGTTTCCTTCGCCACGTCCGAAAAGCTGGATGCCGAAACGGTCCTCAAAATCACCTTCACCCTCCACGCCTTGCCGGGTGAAATCAACGCCCACGGACGTGTCGTGCGTTCCTGGGAAAAGGAC
>CAZGYS010000289.1:0-8034 GCA_964530305.1 uncultured Leptospiraceae bacterium | reverse complement strand
GCGCTGCCGGCGGATTTTCGTCGCGACGGCCTGCCGTTCGGCGTCACGATTTTTACGGACGCGGGCGGCGATGAATACCTGCTGCGCATCGCCCATGCCGCCGCCGACTACGCCGACCCGTTCCCTGAAATCGCCCGGGGCGATACCCTGCCCATCGTCGTGTGCGGCGCGCACATGTCGGCCATGGCCTTGAATCATGAACTACGGGAGCGCGGCGCTCCTCTCCGCGCGAAAACCTCCACGGCGCCGGTGTATCGCTTTTATGCGCTGCCGGGCAAGGGCCCCGCGCGCCCCGGCCTCACGCGCGTGGACAAGGGCACCGCGGACGCTCCCGGCGCGTCCATTCAGGTGGAAGTCTGGGACATGCCCGCGAATCGCTGGGGCGATTTCATCGCCGGCATTCCCGCGCCCCTGTGCATCGGCAGCGTCCAGCTTGAGAACGGCGAAAGCGTCAAGGGCTTCCTGTGCGAAACCCGCGCCATTGAAGCGACGCCCGGAGTTCGCGACATCACCGACCTGGGTAGCTGGCGCGAATTCGTGAAGTCGGGGTGAGGGCGGCTCTTCCTCGGTCGGATGGGGCAAGATTCTTCATGATGCGATTTTTCGCTTTATGGAAACGAGACGCCCCGGGCTCATGACCGTCAACCATGGCCCGCGCCGCGAATGAAATTTCCCTCACGCCGGTAATAGAGCTCCAGCCGTTCGACTATCCTCCCGATGAGGAGTTCTTTATTTGGAAATCCGGCGGCGTGGATCCAATTTACGAAGGCAGCTGGATTTTCGAGTTCCATCTATTTTCCGACGCGGAATTAAAACGCGTGCTGCATGAACTCTATTTTGGAGAACACGCGGGCGATGTAGACGAACTATTGGAAGACCCCGACAATTTCGCGCCGCTCATTTCGGGCGGCTATCTGTTGCGCGTAGACGGCAGGATTGTCAGTAGACCGGGATGTTGTTGCGGTCTGGATTCGATTCGAGATTGGCAGGACGCGGCTCGGGGCGAAAGCGGCGAAATCTGGACGGGCCATGATAAGGACGACCTGGTGCACTATTCTTGCGGAGGCGAAACCGCCGTGCTTCGCGTCGGTGATGATATGGAAATCGACCTGGAGCCGCGTGCTTTCTTCGAGGTCGTGCTGAACGCCAAAAAAAGCCTGTTAAAGGGCATGAAAAGGCTCGTGCCCTTGCTCAATAAACTTCTGAACATAGAGGACGGAAGTCGCATCGTGCGGGCGATGGTCTTCAAGTGGTAGTCGGCGCGAAAGCGCCGGAACGTGCTGCGCGCCGATCAACGCTTCGCCAGGTGATTTAACGCGTCGGAGCCCATTGTAAACAGGGCTTCTCAACGACGGTCCAGACACGCTTTCGGTTAACAATCCCGGAACCTACGTACCAAACATTGCCTTCGGAGTCGGCGGCCATCTCCTTGACCGTGTCCACTGCGTCTTCCGGGGTGCAAGGAAACGTCCGAGCGCCAGGTCCCAATGCCGCGGCGAAAGTGTAGTCGCCAATCATTGGCGTAGCGGCCGCCTTTCACTTGACCGGAGGCGAGAATCTCGCCATGTCCGAGTTCTACCAGTTGTTCTCCCATGGGGCTTCTTCCATCGGCGTAGTCGTCGGCGGTTTGCCGGGTTTTCCCCCGGTCGGAACTCTTGCGAACGAGCCAGTGGGATTTTTTCTTTGCGTCGGTTGCATGACCGATGACGTAGATTGTGCCGTCGCGCGTGAGCATGGCCGACCAGGCTCCGGCATCGGCGTCTTTGCCATGGCTGATTTCCTCAACAACGGACCAGGTTTTACCGCCGTCCAGGGAGCGTCTGACAATCCAAATACCGGCCTGGCCCCAGGTAACCTCACAGGAGCCGACCACGACTACCAGGTTGTCGCGGCCCACCGCCGCGGACATCGCCGTGCATTGTAGATTGCGTAGTCTAAAATCGTCGACCAGTTGAAATGTGCGGCCCTGGTCCCGGGACTTGCGCGTAGTCCAGCGGGGTCGTCCGTCGGCGCCACGCGCGTAACCTACAAAATAAACATCGCCATTGGGCGCCCGGTTCTCGCTTGCGAACAATCCAGTAGGTTCGGGACCGGCCTTCGACTTTCGCGGACGCGAAGCCGGTTACATAGCGATTTCCGTATTGGTCCACCGCCAGGCCTCCGAGCCACGCCCCCATGGATTGAAGCGATCCGTGATTCGCATGGTGTCGGCGAAACGGACGCAAACCTTGCCGCCGGGTGTCCGGTCCGTGAATGAATATGCGGCAAATGGGAGGAGGCTTGCCAGGATAAACGTCAGGGCGCTGGCTTGTTTCACGCTCTGATTACATGCGATGAGTAATTCCCATGCAATAAAAAAACCCCGGGGCCTGTCTTTCCCCGGGGTTGCAATCGTTCCTTATTCCTGTTCGTCAGCCTGTAAAGTACTGCGTGTGATTAAATGGTATGATAAAGTATAAATCGCCTTTGAACAATAAGGAAAAGAGGGGGAGACAAAAGTCTCCCCCACGTGTTTCTAATCTTACATCTCGATGGTGTAACCCGCGCTCACGTAGTAGAGCATTTTGGGCAGTTTAGCACGAGGAGTGTAGGAATAGGTCAGGGCGGAGTTGCCCGTCGCGGTTTGCAGAGCGGTTTGGATAGCCGCGCCAACTTGAGAGTTGATAGCCGCGTTCAGGGGACCATTGGTCTGCGAGTAGTCCTGAGCCATGCCGTCTTCGAGACGAGCACCGCCGAGCAGTTCTACGGGCAGGTTGGTTCGCGTTCCACCGTTCTCAACAACCATTTTCAGGTCGGGACGATATACCAGGTTCAGACCAATCGTGAAGCCGGAAATGCTGTACGAGAGGTTTGCGGTAACGTTGTTGAAACCTTGCAGGTTGTTTTGAACTTGATAACCGGCGGTGATACCGAAAGACAGCGTGTCTTCGATGATATCGCGGCCATAAGATACCGAGTAGTACTGGTACTCATTGCCGGTGTCCGCGCGAGCGTTGATGCCGAAGGTCAGGTCGGTCAGGAAGGGCAGAGCATACGTTCCGTATACTTCCGTGATTCCCAGGCCGTTGATGCCTTTGGGGTTTACGCCGGTGTAGTGAATGATACCGAAACCGATATCACCTTTTTTGGTGCTGGTGGAGTAGCCGATGGTGTAGTCCACCTCGTCCAGTCGCTCCAGACCGTTAGCCTCTTTGTAGAGACCGGGAAAGGTATTCTCGATACCTACCAGGCCGCTTGCGCTGGTAGCGGAAGCCGCGGAGGTAGCCGCTGCCGTAGCCAGAACCGCTGCCGGATCCGCGCCGCTGGTGCTGGCCAGAAGGTCAGCCGTGCCCGCGCCGGACTGGAAAACCTGGTCAATATCTTTGTCCTTTCGGCCACTCATGGCGAAAGAGCCCCAGATATTGAAGGTCAGGCCCTCAACGGGGGTCGAGAACGTGATTGAGGGCTGGAAAGCCACGGCGCCGGTGTTGGAGCCATAAGCCTTGCCCGCTTGTTGCGCGGCGCCTACGAAAAAGTCAGAGCCGCGAAACACATAGTTGGAAACGAAAGTCAGATCCACAGACACGCCACCGTCGGGAAGCTTATCATTAGCCCAGGTGGGGGTGGACGCGAATAAGGCCATCGTCACCATGATTACTGTTTTTCTCATAAAGTCCTGCTCCTATGTACAGAATGCGAGATTTTCCATTCATAGGAGCAAGTACCGTGCCGGCTAAATTATCATCAATTTGGGGTGTTTCGGCCATGAATTATGTTCACTTTTTCTACACCTGTTAGCGGACGGTAAAATTGAGCGTTCGCAAGTTGTGCCTTTTGCCTATTTTTTGGGCGATTTTGTGAGGTCGTGAACTTGTGCCTGATCATTGGACAACTTGTGGAGGCGATTTGAGGTCATTTTTCAGCTTTTTTTGCGTCTCGGTAAGCACGCGCTGCATACTTTTCATAAGAGCCTGCTTGATTTGAACCTGGTAACTCTTCTCGAGCTCTCCCATGGATTGGGATCTATCATAGGGCAGGGCCGTTTCGGTCGCTTCGATCTCGCCACTATATACAAGACCGACGGCGGGAGAGTAGAGTTCAAAATGGAGTCGAGCCGTGACGGAAGCCGGGCGGGTCATGACTTTCGAAACCTCGTAATCGAAAAGCACCAGCGCCAGGTAGTCGGCCTTCAGGGAGCCCGCCGTTCGCAGCATGTATTCGACTTCCTTTGCGCCCCGGGCAATGGGCAGGCGATCCGGATTCAGGTGGAACTCCTCATAAAAGGGGAAAAGACCGCCCTGAACCAGCGACTGGCTTTGCACGGCTTTATTGTCGATGAGTTGGAAACCCAGACCGTCTTTTAAGATAGTATCGAGTTCACCCCGCCAATGGCGATACTCCTCTACTTCGGCCCGCGCAATCCAGGGCGTTCCCTGGCTGCGTGCAACTCCTACGGATCGCATCAGGACCGTAAACAGAGCCAGGCGCGAGCCGTCCTTGATGAGGGGCGGCTTTTCCAGAACCGGCTTACCCAGATGAATCGGGGCCACGGTGCAGGCAAAAGTCGCCGTCAGGGCGCCCACGAGCAGGGCAGGGAGTGCGGTGGTCGACCTGTGGCGATTGGTCGGGAGGTTGGTGAGCCGGACTACCCGGGCTACAAGGGTTCGGAGCATGGCGCCGTCCTAGCCACACGGGGGCATTCAGTCAAGAAATCGCATGGCGATCCTCCGACGGGAGCCGTGGACACCGCCTGCATGGCTTCATATCCTACTTGACGGCACGGCCTTTCGTACCGGCGTGCTATAATCGGCCTCTTTTACCAGACAAACGTGTAGAAAGCATGGAATTTTCCTGCTACGCGGACGGCAATTCGAGGGAGGCGGGAGACGGACTGATACAATGGGAAAAGCTACCGGATTCATGGAATTTATGCGCGCGGCGGGCAGCAAGGCACCGGTCGAGGAGCGCGTAAAACACTTTCGAGAATTCGAAAAGAGCTTCGATGAGGAGACCGCCCAGACCCAGGGAGCACGTTGCATGGACTGCGGCATTCCCTTCTGCCACGGGGATACCGGCTGTCCGGTGGACAACCTGATTCCCGAGTGGAACGATCTGGTGTATCGCGGTCGCTGGCAGGAGGCGCTGGATAATCTGCATTCCACCAATAACTTTCCCGAGTTCACCGGTCGCCTTTGTCCCGCCCCGTGTGAAAGCGCGTGTGTTCTGGGCATCACCGATCCCCCCGTGGCCATCAAGGGCATTGAACGTTCCATTATCGATCGCGGTTTCGAGGAAGGCTGGGTCGAGCCCCGTCCGCCGGCCAAGCTGTCCGGCAAGACCGTGGCCGTCGTCGGTTCCGGTCCCGCGGGGCTGGCGGCCGCGCAGCAATTACAACGCGCTGGCCACAGTGTAACGGTTTATGAAAAGAACGATCGCGTGGGCGGTTTGCTGCGCTACGGCATCCCCGACTTCAAGATGGAAAAGTGGCTGATCGATCGTCGCCTTTCGCAAATGCAAATCGAAGGCGTGCGCTTCAAGACGGGCGTAAACGTGGGCGTGGACATCAGCGCCAAAGAGCTGCTGGAGCAGTTCGACGCGGTGGTGCTTGCGGGCGGAAGCGAAAAGCCCCGCGACCTGCCGGTGGACGGACGCGAGCACAAGAACATTCACTTCGCCATGGACTTCCTGGTGCCCCAGAACAAGACCAATGCCGGAGATACCGTTCCCCGCATCGACGTGAAGGATAAGCATGTCATCATCATCGGCGGTGGAGATACCGGCTCGGACTGCGTCGGCACGGCCAATCGCCAGGGCGCCAAGTCCATTACCCAGCTTGAAATTTTCGACGAACCGCCGAAAGAGCGTCCGGACTATACTCCCTGGCCGCTGTATCCGCGTATCCTGCGCACCTCCACCAGCCACGAAGAGGGCGTGGATCGCAAGTGGGCCGTGAACACCCTGGGCTTCAAGGCCAATGACGCCGGAGAAGTTAAGAGCATCCACGGAAGTGAAGTTAAGATGGAGAACGGTAAATTCGTACCCGTTCCCGGAACCGAATTCGAATGGCCCGCCGACTATGTATTCCTGGCCATGGGTTTCGTGCATCCCGTACGCGAAGGCCTGCTGGCTCAACTCGAAGAGCTGGGCATGGAATTCGATAATCGCGGCAATGTAAAAGCGGAGTTCGGTCTCAAGGAAGGCTCGTTCGCCACCAGCGTGGATCGAGTGTATGCCTGCGGCGATATGCGACGCGGTCAGTCCCTGATCGTGTGGGCCATTTCCGAGGGACGCAAATGCGCCGACCAGGTGCATCGCCGTTTACTGCGCGAAGCCGTTAAAGCCTGAACTCGCGTTCGAACCGCACGAATTTAAACTGATGGAAACGCCGGCGGCTACACCGTTCGGCGTACTCCCGCCTGGCTTGCCCCGGCCCGAGGCGATTTTTCTCGAAAAATATTGAAAAATCGCCTGAAAAGGGAAACAGAAATCTAAAAAGAACCGTCCTTAATATAGAACAGCCTGAGAGGCATTCGATCTATTATGGACATCAAGGTGAGAGAAGCTCATCCGGGAGTTCACGTCCTGGACATCGACGGTCGCCTGGACCTGCACACCATTCATATCTTTAAGGATGAGGTGGAGCCGCTCAAGGAAGACGGGGACCTGATTCTAAATTTCCGGGACGTGGCGGCCGTTGATTCGTCGGCGCTGGGAGTGCTCATTCGCCTGAGCATGGATTATGAGGAACGCAAGCGGCGATTGGTGATGGTCGAACTATCGGATCTAGTGCTGCACGTCTTTGAGCTTTGCGGTCTGACGCATCGCTTTCCCATCTACAAAACCGAAGGTGAGGGACTGAGTTTCCTTACGGACCGGGACGCGGCGGGCTGAATCGCCTTGCGCGAAACAACCCGGATCGACGTTCAGCTTACGCCGCTTTACGCAGTTTACGAAACAGCGTAAGGGCTTCCTTATACTTTCCGCCGAACATGTAGGCCATGCCCAGATCCATATTGTCCTGGTAGGAGCGGTCGGTCATTTTCTCCAGTTCCGGAATACGTTCGATGAGCGCTTCATGGCGAGCCACCGCTTCCTTATAGCGGACGTCGTAATCGGTGCCGGCCAATTTCTTGTAGAGGTAGAAACGCTCGGCTTCCTTATAGCGACCGACATGCATCATGGAGAAGGCGACCTTCTGCAGGACGGAGTCGTCCTTGAAATGCTCGCGATAGGTTTCGAAGATCTGCACCACCTGAGCGTGCTGATTCAGGAAAAAAGACGATGAGAGCAGAGGCTCGACCAGCAGGTCCTTGTAATTGTCGAGTTCGATGTACTTGCGCGCGACGGCCTGCAGTACGCTGTAGTTTTCGGATTTTTCCGCGGCCAGCAAAAAGCGACGCAGAACGAGCGTGGAAAAATAGTTCTTCTTGAGCAGCCAGGCGCCCAGTAGCGCCGCCGCCGACTTATGGTTCTCGGCTTTGTGGGCACGCATCGCCTGGAGCAGGGGAGCGAAAGCACCGCCGGTATCCTTGCCCGCCACCGCCGCTCGGGATTCGTCCGTTTCGAGCAGCGCCAGCAGAATCAGCTCGCGCATTTCCGCGGAAGCATTGGGATCGAAGCGTTTGAGGATGTCCTCGTAGTTGCCGGCGGAGTACAGTTCCCAGGCCTGGATGGTTCTATCGACTACAGCAGTACTTTTCATTCAGCGTATTCCCTCGAAGATTATTTCAGGGATCGGCCGATTTCGGATTTGGGATGAGATATTTTTGGGGTCGGGTGGAGTTCGAAAAAACATAGGCGCCCTGAGCAATGGCCTGAAATTGAGTCCATCGGCCCATGAAGTCCATCGAATCGCTCTTTGAAGAAAAAACCGGTATTGCGCTCTTGCGCGGACTCGTGGAGCGGGTCCGTCCCCGCTCCGGGGCCCGCGACGCGGAGGAAAACCTGGCCATTCTCATCGAGGAGCTCCGGCGCAAGCGGCTCTTGCGCATCCGTTTCGCCGCGGCCGTGCGCCTGGCGGCCGCGCCCCTGGCGCGCATTCACGATCTTATTGAG
>CAZGYS010000288.1:0-8037 GCA_964530305.1 uncultured Leptospiraceae bacterium | reverse complement strand
GTCTGTTTCTGGAGGCCTGGCGCCGCTTCCGGGACGACGACACCCTCACCGTGGCCGTCCTCCACGGCGCCGGCGATAAGTCCTTTTGCGCGGGGGCCGACCTGACCGCCCTGGAAGAGCTGGTGGATTTGAACGCCGGAGACCAGGCCCTGCGGGACATGGAACAAAACGGGACGGGGCCCATGGGCGGCACTCGCATCGTCCAGACCAAGCCGGTGATCACCGTGTCCCAGGGATATACCTATGCCGGGGGGCTGGAGCTGTACTGCCACGGCCACATTCGCATCGCCGAGAAACAGGCCATGTTCTCGGTAGCCTGCCGGCGATGGGGCGTGCCCCTGATCGACGGAGGCACGGTCTATCTTCCCCGCCTCCTGGGCCAGGCCCAGGCCCTGCCCATGATCATCACCGGGCAGCGGATTCGCGCGAAGCGCGCCCATGAGATTGGTCTCGTCTGGGAACTGACGGCCAAAGGGGAGGGCCTGGGGCGCGCCTTTCGCGTGGCGCGCCAGATTTGCTACCAGCCCCGGGATGCCATGCTGGCCGATTTGAATTCGGCCCTCATGGGACAGCATTTGCCCCTGGACGAGGCGCTGGACCTGGAGGCCCGGAACATTGTCCCCGTATGCACCAGCGATTCCATGAAGGAAGGCGTGGCCCGCTTCAACCGCGGCGACCGTTTCTGGTTTCGATAAGCATCCGTTTCCGGCCCGATTCCGCCTGATTTAAAGGTAGCCGGGGCGGCCGGATTCCAAAACAAAGGCCGGGTATGAGCGATTCGCCGGAAAAAAAAGACGTGGAAAAGACCGAATCCGACGCGAAGGGCGGATTCAAGCCCGGTGCCCTGCTGGGCGGCATTCGCGGTTATATCAGCGGTCTCTCCAGCGAACCTCGGACCCGCTACCTGACGGTACTGTGGGGCTTTGTTTTTATCTTTCTCGGGATTAGCCTGCTTTCGGCTTCCAATCCCTTTCGCCTGTTGATTCCCGGCAGCGTTTTCCCCAAACCCATTCGCGATAGTCGCCAGGCGGTCAAGGTCTACGGCGTGAAGAACGACCTGTCCGGTATCAAGGCCGTCAATCGCCTGATGCTGCCCGCGACCGACGTGGGCAAGCGCATGCGCCGGCTGGCTTTTTTAATCAGTCGCCCCGCCGGGCTGCGCGAAGGCGCCGAGGCCGTGGCGGCCAACCTGGCGCCCATGCCCAATCTGGGCCTCGGCATTCGCCGGGTATGGTTTTCCAATAAAGGCAACACTGGTCTGGTGGTCGTGGACATGCGACGGTCGGCCATGGATACGGAGCTGACGCGATTCTTGAAGGCGCGTCGTGCTTCGCGCCGAGGGAAAAAGGCCGCCTCGGATCGAAGACGTCAACGTAAGGAAAAAGCGGAGCAGGCTAAACTACAGGCTCGCTATCTGGACGGCTGGTTTCGCGCGCTGGCCGCGTCGGCTCTGGAAGGCAAAGACGTGCGCTCCGTGCGCTTCCTGTTGGACGGTGAAGTCGCCCGCGTGCGCGGCATGGAGTTCGACCTGCGCGACGAACATACGGCCGCCGTTCCCGCCGCGGAAAAACCGAAGAAGAAGTAATTCCGCGTCCGGCGGTGCAAGCCGACCGGCGTGTCGGCGCGGTCATCGATGGAACAACCAGCGTTCAGTTGATGTAATCCTTGTACTGGTCCAGAATGGATTTGGGTTGGCGGGATTCGCAGGACTGTGCGCCGGCAAGCGAGCCCGCTTTTAAGGAGCAATCAATTTGATGGCGGGGCAGGCGAAGGCAATAGTTGATCACGGCGTTTTTGCCGGAAGCGGTACGCAATGCCGCGCTCACGGCGCCGTGGCCGCTTTCCTGCAGCCGGGAAATATGAGAGTAATAGCGGCCGCACTCCGCCACGGTGGGTTCGCTTCCACAGGCAAGCAGACCCGTGAGGGCCGGCAATACGGCGAACAGCCCCAATCGCAATGCGCGGGCGGATACGCCCGCTTTAGACGCGGCTGATTTCGAACCGCCGCGCGGTTCGCTCTTGACTTCCAACTTGTTCATATCGTCCTTGATTCCGACCATCCGGGGAAGCCGGCAACGTAAAAATAATCCCCGTACAATTCACGTAAGCAAAATGAAATCCATTCTATTCATCGGCGCGTTCCCGCCGGAAATCGAGCTCATCGCCCGGGGCGATTCACCGGAAAATCTCATGGTGGAGGCGCTGGATTGCGGCGTGGGCAATGTGTCCGCCGCGCTGGCCTTGCAAGAGCGGCTGCTGGACCGGGACAAACCGCCCGTCGCCGAGGCGATTTTCATCGGTTCCGCCGGATGCTACGACGAGGGTCCCTTCGGTCCTCCGCTGAACCTGGGTTTCGCGGTCGGTTTCGAGAATCGGGAAATCGCCGTGACGGCCGGTGACGCCCATCTACCGGATCTGATGCTTTCCGCCCTGGAAACCCGTCCGGGCCCCCTGGGTTTGCGCTTGCGCGATGAGCTGGGCGCCCGAACCGGCAGCGTCAATTCGCCTGATTCCCTTACCCTTTCGCCTCCGCCCGGCATCCGGGGCGAATTCGAAAACATGGAAGCCTTCGGCCTGGCGTGTGCCGCCGCGCGTAGTGAGTTGCCCTTCTGCGCGGTACTGGCCCTGACCAATCGCGTGGGGCCGGACGGTTCCGCCCAGTGGCGCGCGAATCACCGGGAGATGGGGCGCGCATTGCAGGAGGCGATTTTACGCGTCCTGCGAAACACCTGAATCGCCCGCCCGCGAAATCGCGAACATTATGTCGCCTGTATCGTTTCGCGCTTTATGTCGCTTAACATTCTTTCGCGTTCGTCGCAAGCAAGGCGATGCGACTTAATATCCGTTCCATGTGCCGCCAAAAATTGGATGCGCCGGCGAAATATTCAAACTCGCCGTTTCAGTTTCACGTTTTCGCGGGACGATATTTCCCTTACATGAACAAGACAAGGGCGGGACGAGCAGTGAGATTTAGAATTAAATTAACCGTGGCGGTATACAAGGAAAAGAAACTGGCGTATCGCAATGATATGCTCGTGCCCACCATCTATACGCGTCGTTCGGAGTCCCGGGCTCACATTAAGAAAGAGATCAAGGAACGTCTTCGCAATTCCAATTTCTTTATTTCGCCCCGCGTCGATTTCGATCTCGTGCGATACACCAATGAGGCTTCCTGCAATACGTACCTGAGGTATCGTATCGTCGAGGAAGAGGCACCCCTCACCCGCGAAAAGGAAACCGCGCCCTCCGAGCTGGGCCTGCATTTGCACGACCAGAGCGCGAGCGTCGGGGAATAAGCTCGACATAATCCGCTTGACCACGCCATGGATTGCGCTTCCATGCGTCCATGGCCGGGGAGTCCGAAGAAGAAAAGAAGGAAGAACTCCTCGCCCATTTCCACGCCTATAACCAGATTTTCCAGGCCATCTTGAAAAAGGTGCCTGGAGACCCGGCGGCCAAGAAACAGCGTCTGGGTCGCCTCCAGCAATACATCAAGACTCGGATCAAGGATCCGGATGATTTCATTAATCACATCCCCCAGTTTTCCAAGGGCCTGGGGATCAAAGAGGCCGCTCTCTCTTCTTTTATAGGTTCCAATTTCCTGCGCTCCCTGACCAGCGTGAAACAAAAGCTGGCGGAGCAGAAAGCTCAAAAACAGGCCGCTGCTCCCGCGGCCCACGTCGCCGCGGCGGCCCCGGCCAATGCATCGATCCTGGTGGAAGTGGAGCACACCCTGGGACCCATTGTCCAGCCTCCCGCTCGCTTCGAGCTCATGGAACTGGGCCTGATGAAACTCATTACCGATTCCGGTGAGATTATGCCGACCAGCTTCGGCTCCAATGGTTCGGCCGCGCCTGCTCCCGCGGCGGCCGCCACCCCCGGTGCACCGCCCGCGTCCGGCACGGCCGCGCCCGCCGATGTCGGAACTCCGACGACAGGGGACGCTCCAGCCCCCGCCGCGCCGCCCGCTCCGGTTCTGGTGGCCGAGACGCCCATCATCCAGGAGATCCTGGACCAGTTCGGGTCCGTGCTGGACGTCCAGGGCAAACTGGAACCCTCGAACGGGCTCGATGAAGTCATGGTGCCCGCCGCGCCCGCCGGAGAATCATCCGGGGACGGGAAGAATTTCGAGGCATACGATGCAGGATTAGCGGACGTAGGGGCAACAGCTGAAGCTGCTCCTGTCATGGTGAAGAAGAAGCGCGAACCCGAGCCGCCCATCATTCAGGAGATTCTGGATAAATTCGGGTCCGTGTTCGACGTGCAGGGCAAACTGGAGCCTTCGGACGGGTTGGAAGGCGGGAACATGGGTCAGGAGATATCCACCGGAGCTCCCGAGCCGGGTCCGGCCGATATGGACATGCTCTCGGATGCGGCGGCGCCGCCGCCGGAGGAGACCTTCGAGCCCATCCCTCTGGACTTCCAGCAGTACATTAATACCATGAAGAAACTCCAGGAGTTTCAGAAGGCCCCGGATCAGTATCGCGCCTGGTTGAGCGGTTCAGCCGGTATGACGGGCAAGGCACTCGTCGGTCTGCGAAACTACATGATCAAGGAGAAGGGCGGCGCGGCCATTAACTGGGACGACGAGTACTATAATCTTTCCGTGCACGTGGGCGCGAAGCCGGCCGCGTTGCGCGATCTCCACGAACGCATCCGCGGCTTCGGCGAAATTCAGAAGATGATTGCCGGCATCAAGTCCCAACTGGCTTCCAGGCAACCGGCCTTCGTAAACGCCATCAAGAAGATCTGGCCCCAGATCATATTGCTGTTCAATCAGGCCGAGGACCTGGACTCCTACAACTCCCAGTTCAAGATCACTCTGCTGCAGGTGCCCGACGCGGCCTTGAAGGAAGAGCTTTCAGGGTTTATGCAGCCGATCTTCAAGGAATTGGAACGGATCTACGGACAGTCCTGACGCGAAAACCCGCTGAAATAAGATTTGTCTCGGGACCCCCACGTAAAATTCCTGACATTCGCCGGTGGTGATTGCCCGAGCCGACGCCTTTCAGGTGTCCAGGGTTGCTTGCGGTAGAAGTTAAGCCGTATCCGCCCCTTAAAATTGACGCCGGCGTTAGATTGTTCTCCGGGACGCTTTTGTAATCGACGGGCAAAAGAGCGCAATTGATCGTCCAATAGCTTGTTATAGTAAGTGACGGCCGCATGTCCGGCCGCGCGAAGAATAATGCTCCGCTATTTCAAAATATTCAAGTCCGCTCTGTCGGCCGTCGCCCTTACCGGCATGCTGACGGCGGGCACGCACTGTGCCCAAACTTTCCCCAATGAAAATCTGGTGGAGAATACGCTCTTGCTGTTGCTCCTGGACGGCGGCGTAACCGTTTCAAGTAACAGTCCCGCGTCGGGCAGCGTGGGTATCGCCTTGAATACGAATGTCACGCTGACGTTCAATCGGGCCATGGATACCGGCACGGTCACCTTTCAAGAGGCGGACGGGACCTGCTCGGGCAGCGTACAAATCTCGGGCGATTCGTTTGCGTCCTGCGTCGGCGGGACCATCGCCGCGGACTCCGCGGCTACGACTTTCACCATTACGCCCACGGCCAATCTCGCGCTGGATCGAAACTACAGCGTGCGCGTTACCACCGACGCGGCCAGCGAGGCCGGCCAGAAGCTTACTACTCAGTTCCAGTACAGCTTTCGCACGGGTACGAGCATCGCCATAAACCCGACGACCTTAACTGTGCCTATTTCCAACGGCTTTAACTTCACGGCGTCCGGCGGACAGACACCCTATACTTACTCCGTGGTTACCAGCGGCGGTGGAACCATTAACTCGGTGACGGGAGCGTACACCGCGCCGGGGGCGGTCGCCTCGAACATTACGATTCGCGTAACCGACGGCGACGGCGTCACGAGCGATTCCACGGTCACCGTGCATACCTATTCCAGCGTCGTACAGGCGGACTCGGCTCTCGTCGCCCGCTACCGATTGAATGAGACTACCTTGCCCACCGCGTTCGATTCCAGCGCGAGCGGGAACCATGGAACCTTTAACGGCGCGGTGACCACTACCACCGGCGCCCTTACCGCGGATACGGACGCGGCCTTAAGTTTTAACGGCACTACCCAGTGGATCGACGGCATCGCCGCGCCCTTCGATCCGGTGGGAACGGACTTCAGCGCGGAGCTGTGGTTCAATGTCGCGTCCCTTGTTAAGAACCAGCCCATGGTTTTGCTGGGCCAGACGGGAGTAGGAGGGCAGGCCTGGTTTCTCATCGATACAACGAACACGGATTTGCTGGCTTCTAATCTCGGCAATACGGGCACCGGTGTCGGCATACCGTCCGTCAATCAGTGGAACCATCTCGTATTGACGAAGTCCGGCACGACGCTTCGCATTTATCTTAACGGAGCCCTGGCCGCCACGAATATCGTCACGGTCGAGTCCGCCGCGGGCCCAATCAACATCGGCGGCTTCGGCGGCGGGAACCTCTTCAATGGTTCCATCGATGAAGTCTCTCTGTATACTCGAGCGTTGAGCGCGGCGGATATCAGCTTGCGCTATCGCCTGGGTAAAAACAAGTACCTGCACTTAACGCCCGACAGCACGGAACTGCGCTGGAACGTGAATCAACAGTTGACGCCGCTGGGGGGCACCGCGCCCTACACTTACGCGCTTACGTCCGGGCCGGGCAGCGTGGATGCGAGTACGGGCATTTATTCGTCCGGCGGCGCCAACGGCACCGCGGTGGTTCAGGTGACCGACGCGCGAGGCAATACCGACAGCGTCAATATCGGAGTGGCGTTTTCGCCCCTCAACCTGGGCAATCTTCGCCTCTGGATGCGTGGGGACGCCATCAGGAACGCGTTGGACGGCGCGGCCATCGGATTCTGGAATGATATGAGCGGGTTCGGTATTGGGTTCACTCATACCGTCTCGGCTACGCAGCCCACCTGGAATGCCTCCGGCCTGAACGGCCATCCCACGCTCTCCTTTGACGGCATGGCCTGGCTGACGACTTTTTCGCAGGCCCTGCTTCACGCGGGTGATGCCACCATCATCGTCGTCGCGCGCCCTCAAGGCGGCGTCAATAATCGAGCCATCTTCGGCCGCGGTAAGCTCGGCGAAAACATGGCGGATAACGTCCTCTACCAGTTACGAACCAACGGGGCCGGCAATCTCCAGTGGTTTCAGGAATTCGGCGCGGGCACGGACCAATTCACGACGTCCACGAGTACCGTCACGGTAGGGAACTGGCAGTATATCGGGGGCGTTCGCGATGCAACGGCCGACACGGTGAACTTCTTGCTGGATGGGACCACCGGCAGCGTCGGCTATGCCAATGACGCCGACGGCGGCGGCGATAATTTACAGCGGGCGTTTATCGGCTATGATCCCACGGCCACGATTTTCCAGGGAGACATCGCCGAGATTCTGGTCTTCAACTCCGCGCTCGTAAATCCGAACCTCAACAACGTTTGTAATTATCTCAACACGCGATACAATCTATCCGTGACTTGTCCTTGAGCCAGGGAAGGGACGCTGTCCCCTCCCTGGCCCGCCCTCGCCGGGGACTTGCGAATGTCCCCGGACCCCTGGTCGCTCTCGGCCCTCCGTGGCCTCCGCGACACGCCTCCCATCCGGGTCGGCGACCGCTTCGTTGGATTGATTTCGTGAATCGGCTTCCTCTTGATGGTTTGGTTCGCGGCAACTCGTGTTTGAACAGCGTCTCGTCCCTTAATCCATTTCGATTCTCGTCCATCGGAACCTGCAGCGTTGGGAAAATTCCCGGAGGAGACTCGGGTGACCGGCACGGACGCCGGTCTGCCGCGCGAGCCATGGATGGCGAAAGCGCGGCCTGTCGAGGTAGGGGATTTCTCGAGCCTATAGTGACTTGATGAAATCGATCAGCTTCGGCACGAACCAATCGGCGGCCGTGTAGTGGAGCCAGTGATCCGCGTCGGGGTTGAATTCCAGACGCGAACTCGGAAAGAGTTCCTTGATGCGCGCGTGATCCGCTTCGGCCACGTAGTCCGAGCGGCCGCCCGCGAAGAAGAGCGACGGTCCGTCCCAGG
>CAZGYS010000287.1:0-8046 GCA_964530305.1 uncultured Leptospiraceae bacterium | reverse complement strand
TGGTTTGTTCACAATAGGACACGCTGTTGGCGTGTCCTATTGTGAACAAACCACTACGTCTTCTCAGATTGAATGTACCAATGGCGATTTAATCAATCCCATCGCCGTGGCCAATGACGGTGCCCTCAACAGTCCGGCCTTCGACGCTTGCGACAACACCACCAGCGCCACCGGCAACCAATTCGACGCCGAGTTCAGTACGTCCACCGTCAGTCGTGACGGATGGCGATTGCCTACGAAAGAAGAGTTCGCCGCCCTGCTGGAAGCGGTGAGCAATCGCGAAACCCTGCTGTCCATTTTTCCCAACACCCCGGACGACAAGTATTACTGGACCGCCAGTGGTAAGGAAAACAGCGACGGGGACGCGGCCTACGGTTTCGGCGTAGCGGACGCCAATTTCAACACGCGGGAAGAATTCAACAAAGCCGATTCTTTCCTGTATATCCGCTGCGTAAAATAAGGCGCCCTTGAGAATCGCGCGTCGTCGACGAAGCCCGCATGAATGAATCCGATGCCAGGGCCCTGGCCCTGGTGGTATTTCAGAAGATCCACCGCGACCTCCCCGCCATGGGCGAGGAACCTTCCGACCGTTTGCTCCGGGGCCTGATCCTGGACGCGGTAAACCTCCTGCCCGAATACAATGGCCGACCGGACGACGAGAAACCCAATCGCTCGAATTTCATTCGCGTTCGCAAGTCCGACGAAAAGCCCGAGCAGGAAATCGTCCTGAACATCCAGGGGACCCTGGATTCCCTGCGCACCGTCTGGCGGGAGTACCAGCGCCAGAGCGAACCCGAAAAATCCAATTGATGCGCAGGGCCCGCCTGGAAAACGTACTCGCATGAGGAAACTGATTCTCGCGCTGGTAATCGTCAGTCTGGTGCTGATGATTGTCGTCGGTTTGACCATCAAGTTCGCCGGCAGCGAAAGCCTGCCCATCGGCGAAAGGGAAGGGGCCGCGGAGCTGGCCGCGCGCATTGAAAAGGCCGTGAACGTCGAGGCCTGGCGGAAGAAAACCGCCGCCGTGGAATTCACCTTCGTATCCGGCAACAATCGCCATTTTTACGATAAGAAGCGCAAACTCTATGAGGTTCGCTTCAACGACGTGGGCGACGACATCCTGGTCCAGCACGACCCGGTGAACTATCGGACCCTGGTTCTGCGCGACAATCAGCCCGTCACGGGCCGCAAGAAGGCCGACTACCTGGAGTCCGCGCGCCTTCGTCACCACAATGATCTTTTCTGGCTGAATCCCTTCGCCACCCTGCAATCCCCCGGCATCGCCTTGCAGAAGATCGGGGAGCGGGCTTTGCTGGCCACCTACACGGCGGGCGGCGTCACCCCCGGCGATTCCTATCTTTTCGTATTGGACAAACAGGGCCGCCCGGAATATTTCAAGCTCTGGGTGGGGATTGTTCCCCTGAAAGGGATTCGAGCTTCCTTCGACGGCTGGATTACGACGGAGACCGGGGCGAAATTAAGTCTGGTTCACAAGACTTTCATTCGCTCCATCGATCTCAAGGACGTTAAGACCTACGGCGTTTATCCCCCGCCGGGGACGAAGGATCGTTTCGGCGATTTACTTAAATTGCCGAAAATGAACGGTAACAGCGGCAAATGAATCGCGGAGTGCTTGCTTCGTAATGTTTGACCGAAAGGATTGATGCAATGTTGGAATTCGTGGTCTGGTTGGTTCTATTCACCGTCGTGGGGGGCATCGTGCTTTTCGTGCGCTACTGGTACGAGCTCATCAATCGCCGCGACAGCTACACCCGGGACGAACTGGTGGACTTCGTGTTCATCCTGGTGGAGGAACTCAAGCGCCTGACCACGCGCTCGGGAGAGACGGCCTATAACTACGGGGCGCTGGTTTTCGGCATCGCCTCGGCCTGGGTCCTGACTCTGTTCGGAGGACTGGTTTCTCCCGGAACGGCCGGTATGCCCGATCACGCTTCCAGCCAGGTCACCAACTACTTCTTCCAATCAGTCCTTTCCGTGGGCATTCTGCATCTCATCTGGCCTTCCTTTCGGGATTCGGTGGGCGGTCAGGGCGGCCCCGCCGCGCAATTACTGCGAGCCGAAGTGCCTTATTTCTTCGGCCTGGCCGTAGGTCTCGGCGCTCTGAATTTGACCCTCTGGGGCGTGTATCACGATATGAACTTCCTGTTCTGTTTTACCAATATGGTGGCGTGCGCCGCATATGCCGGCTGGCGCTTACAGGGGCAGGAAGAGGATGATTTCCACCCGGGCAATTATCCCGGCGATTATCCGGACGACATCCCCGACCACGACCCCGGTCCCCCGCCGCGCTCACGGACTCCGGACATGTCCGACGGCGACTATTGAGTCATGGTTTCGACGGAAAATATGACCCCGGAATTCGCGGGACCAGGCCCGTTCGGGGCCGGTTTCGGTCTGGACATTTCGGCCGTTTCAGCCTTCCTTAAACTCTAGCAGCGGATTAATCCCGGGCGTCGGAACTCCGATGATAGAAGGGATGCCGACCCTTCGGGCGTCGGTTTGCGGGAGCAGGTATGAAATCACGGAAACTTCTTCAACAACCCCGAGCCATGCTCATAGCTACCCTGGCGGGCGCTCTACTGGCCGGTGCCGGACTGATGGGCCTGTGGGCTCAAAGCCCCGGCGGAGGCGGTACCAGGGAGCCGGCCAAATTACTCGGATTCGGCGGGCGGACCTGGAAGACGAATTTTTCGGAGGTTAGTAAACATCTGAAGAATTTAGCCCGGACCTCGGAAGGCGACGAGCGGGTGGAAATCATGCAGGAAGTCCGCAACAAATACATCCTGGTGAAACGCAACGACGTACTGTACCGCTATAATTTCTACAAGAAGCCCTGGATTGTAAAACGCCTGGATCGCAATCACAAGCAGACGAAGGAAGAATACGATAAAGTCGAGGCGGTTCTGTTTCACGTGAAGGTGACCGCGCCCCTGATCGAAGCCAAAATGATCACGGACAAGCTGGTGGAGAAGTACCAGAAGGCCACCAAGAACAACGTAGACAAAAAGAAGTTGGAGGGCGTCGTCGTCTGGGAATTAACTCAGGGCGTGATTCTCCAGTGGGTGGAACCCTACCAGAAACGGGCCTTTACCCGCAATATCGACTATCTGAGTACCGACATGGTGAAGATCATCATGGACGAGTATCGCTTTTATTTCGATGCCCGGGAGCGTTACATCCTCCAGAAATTGAAGTTCGAAGGTATGTAGTCCGGCCGGATTTAGCCGGGCTGATCGGACTTGACACCGGGCCCAATCGCCCGGATTGTGCCGCCACTATGCGTGAATTGATTAAATTGGAATCTACCGCCGGTACGGGGTATTTCTACACCGCCAGCAAGAACAAGAAGCTGCAACAGGGCAAGCTTGAGGTCAAAAAATACGACCCCAAAGCCCGTAAACATGTCATCTTCAAGGAAAAGAAGCTCAGCAAATAAGCCGGTCCGACGGCCCTCGGGCCGTTTTCTTCCTTCCTTTCCTTTTCCCCGTTCGTTTTTCCCATTCCATGTCTTGATCTCCGGGAGGTTGCCCCGTGTACTCCCATGAGCCCGGTGGGCTGTTTCTTCGTCGCAAGTGGACTTTTCGCAGCGGCGGTCGCCAACTGGTGGTGGAGAAGAATCGCCTGGAGAGCCGCGAACACGTGCTCATGAAGGCCTTTCTGTGGGCGCTCTATCTGCCGGAATACCCCGACCTCCAGGTGGAAATTCGCATAGGCGATCGCTTCAAGCCCGACTTGATTGCCCGGGACGAATCCGGACGCTCGATCTTCTGGGGCGAATCGGGCAAGGTCAAACCCTCCAAGATCGAATCCATTTTACGCCGACATCGCGAAGCGCATCTGGCGGTGGCCAAGTGGGACGCGAATCCGAAACCTTACGCCAGGGAAATCGAGAAAATTCTGCGCGGCCTTCGCGGAACGCGTCGCGTGGATCTGCTTGTTTTTCCCGGCGATTCCGCGGAGCGATTCATCGGGACTGACGGTGAGTTGAAGATAAACGAGGGGGAGTATGAGGTGATACGATTCTGATTGGCGAAGCACGGCGTCGGCCCTTCATGGACGCCCCGGTCTTGTCGACTTTAGTTTTATTTATATTTGGTTTTCGCCTTCTTGCGTACCGGCATCTTCGCCTTCGTTCGACGACGTCGATTGAACAATCGTCGGCGAAAGTGAATTAACGAGTTTCAGGATGTCCCGCAGCAAGTCCTGTAGATGTTCGCGCGCGTTTTCTTCTCCCAGTAACTCCTTCAGGCGAATGATGTACTGAACGAGTTGAGGATCCATGAAAACATATTCGGTACCCTTGGGACTATCGCTCGGCGCGTAATCCAGCAGGAAACCCGGGCGAATTTCGAAATAGTCCGCGATGGCCAGAAGCGTGCGAAGAGGTATTTCGGTTTTGCCGCGTTCTATGCGCGAAAGGTAACTGGGATCCAGCTTAACTCCGTATTGCGCGCGAATATCAGTGGCGATTTTCATGCTGAGTCTTCGCGCTGTTCTTGTTCTTCGTATTCGGTCTCCGATAACCGTAAGCAGCTCGGAATGTCTTTCCAACATGGGTCCAGCGTATGTCTCTTTCTATATCCTGTAAAGTCGATAACTAAACAGATCATTAGCGGTCCCAAAAAAACTTTAGAAAGTTGAAAATAATTCATCGCGCCTTTCGGAATTAGTAACATTCTGAATTTCCGTTAAGTTACCGTGATTTTGTCCTTGTTGTTACGAGGGCGCGGCCTCGAATGTTCCCCGGTGCGCGTTTCGGGGTGCCGGCGAACATCGATTTCGCGCCGGCCGACGTGAATAATTTTCAGTAAATTCGCCTTGTATTGAATTATCTGAATTCGCCGACTCGTACCAACCCGAGCGCCGGGTTGGAAAAGCGTCGCGAACCATGGGCTGCAATGAAGGAACAACTACGTAAAATCGCAACGAATCTCGCCATTCCCGAAATTAAGCGACACATCTTCTTGTGTTGCGATCAAACGAAACCTAAATGCGTCGGTAAGGAAGAAAGCCTCGAGGCCTGGAACTTTCTGAAGAGTCGCTTGAAGGAACTGGGCCTGGACGGCGAAGGCGGCGTCTTTCGCACGAAGGCGAATTGCCTTCGCGTCTGCCTGCATGGTCCCATCGCGCTGGTGTATCCGGAAGGTACCTGGTATCATTCCTGTACCCCGGAGGTGCTGGAAAAGATCATTCAAGAGCACTTGATTGGCGGCAAACCCGTGGAGGAATACGCCATCACCGAACGCCCCCTGCCTGAACCCGATTTCGAATCGTGAATCGAAAACAGCCCCCATCCGGGGCGCACGCCCGGGCTACCCGGGAAAGATCCCCGTCTCCCCTCGGGAGCCCGCTCACGGCCGAATAGGGCCCAATTACGCCCCTTCAGAGGCACAATTGCCCCCGATCTGGGAAATTGTTGCGGAATTATGTCGATTGTCGGCTTTTTGTATTCTTTGAGTCATTAAAATGTAATATTTAAACTGCCTACTGTGACTTGTATTGAATATTGTTATTCGGATGCTATATTCCCGTAATAATTCTCGGGTTCGGCGTCCTGAAAGGATAAGAGAAGAGAGGCTTCAATAATGATTAGAAATAGAAAACAGCTCTTCCTGGCGGTACTGTTGGCCGTCGCCCCCGGGCTGACTTCGTCGGTCATGGCCAAGGACGAAAAGTCGTCCTACCTGGGCACCTGGAAGAATACCCAATTCAAGCTGGGTGGATTGATCTACACCGGCTATGAATTTCTGGACAAGAAAGACAATGGCGCGCGGGACTCCGCGGGGCCTACCAGTGAGAAAGCCGGTTTCAAAGTCGGTCGCGCATACCTCAACCTCAAGGGCAAGGTCCAGGACGGCTCCTTCAAGGGCTGGAACTTTCGTATTACCACGGACGTAGTTCCCTTCGCTGAGGAAGGCAACGGCTGCGGCACCTCGTGCAGCGGAGACAACGACTACACGCTGATTCTGAAATACGCTTTCGTAAGCATGCCGGTAAAACTGGCTCCCAGCGAACTGGGTAAGACGCAACTGCGTCTGGGTCAGCAGCACAATCCCACCGTGGACGCCAAGAACGGCTTTTCCATGCAGAGCTACTGGGGGCATCGTTACATTGCCCGCACCAGCTGGGAAGATTTCGGCTTCAGTGGTTCTTCCGCGGATCGCGGTCTGGCCCTGATTCACACTCACAAGTACTATGGTCTGCACGTGCTCGTGGGCAATGGCGAAGGCTACCACCACAACAATGCCGAAAGCATCAGTAACTCTTCCATCTCGTCCCTGTCCAGCGGTAGCGGCGATTCCTACGGTCTGGATGCTTACGGTATGTTCTCCATCTCCCCCACCGGTAAGCGACCCAAGAAAGGGAAGGGCGATTACACGGAGTTCAGCATTAACTTTCCGTTTCGCTTTGAGAACTTCATCGGCGTGGACAAGTCCGAAACGCGCAATACCACCGCGGACGTAACGGCGGCTACCCCGACCTTTACGCATCTCATCGGCGATTCCCGCGCGAAAAAAGACGTTTCCTACGGTGTTGAGGGCGATTTCTCCATGCGTCGTGGTTCCCTGACGGTAACCGTGGGCGGGGGAACGGCCGTGAATATCGATCGCCGCGCCAATGCATACAAAATCGACAACAATGGTTTCGACTTCAATGATCCCTCCGTGCTGGTTACGGAAGTCGCCCTGGGTAAGGATTCTCGCGCCTGGGCCAACTACGCTTTCGCGCACTTCCGACTGGGCCAATACGGCGGATTCTTCCGCTATACCTTCGGTTCTTCCACGGGCAGCTTGAGCCGCAAGGCTTCCGCTCCCAACGGTAAGTCCTGGATTCAGCAAGCGGTTGAACTGGACGCGACCGACGGAACCCTGGGCAACCTGGACTACACCACCGCGCGTGACAGCATCGACCTGGGTCGTGGTCGTCTGCGTAACGTCGTTTTCGGCGTAACCTGGCATCCCACCGACTCCGCGTCCATTTCCCTGGGCGTGAGCCTGCTGAAGGTCCAGAAGACCAACGGCGAAGGCCTGAAAAACAATGATCTTGAGCGTATCGCCGGAGAAGGCACCACCACCTCGAATCTCGCTTCACAGTTGGAGTCCAACGCCGTTCTGAAAGGACAGCTTGGCTTTCACGGCAGCGAGAATCCGAATCTGGATGATTTCATCGGCAAGAAAAACGAAGATCGCCAGGTTTTCCTGCGAGCTTCCTTCAAGCTTTGAGCAAGCTTTGAGATTCGGAAATTCAATCCAGGTCCCGCGTCCGCGTCTTATCGCGGCGCGGGACAAGTGCGTTTATTCGTCATGGGGTAAGGGCGCTATCCTTCCTCAAGAGTGGTGTTTCGCCCGTTTTTAATATAATCGTCATGGAAATGAAACCGGGCAAAAGCACTATGGGCTTCATAAATGCGATATTAAGGGCGGCTGTGTAAGCATGCCCGCCAAGGAAGTCACCATGGTGCAATCCACAGGAGCACTGGATACGATGAATCCCGCGGATACAAATCCCCTTAAAGGTTACCGTGTCCTGGTCGTCGACGACGAGCAGGATATTCTGAACATGATCCGGTTCAATCTGGAAGAAGAGGGATTTATTGTAACCACTTCCGACAACGGCCTGGACGCGTGGAATCGCCTTGAGCGCAAGCCGCCGGACGCCATTATCCTGGACCTTATGCTGCCGGGCATCAACGGCCTGGATTTCTGCAAGAAGGTTAAGGGTAAATACGACATTCCCATCATCATGGTTACGGCGCGTTCCGGTGAAACCGACGCGGTGCTTTCCCTTGAAATGGGCGCGGACGACTACGTTCGTAAACCCTTCAGTCCCCGCGAACTCATCGCTCGCTTGCGAGCCGTATTTCGCCGACGCACGACGGATACCTCGGAAGCCGGTGGCGGCAAGCTGACCGTCGGCCTGATTACCATGGACCGCTCCGCGCACCGTGTAAGCGTGGACGAACAGTCCGCCGACCTTACGCTTATCGAATACAAGTTGTTGAAATTATTTCTGGAAAACCCCGAC
>CAZGYS010000286.1:0-8100 GCA_964530305.1 uncultured Leptospiraceae bacterium | reverse complement strand
ATCAATCCGCGCGAGTTCATGGATTCGAGTAAGCGGTAGGGGATTAAGGTCTAATGGTCGAAGGGTCTAAGGGCGTAAGGGGATCGGTTCACCCTTCAACCCTTTACCCTTGGACCCTTCAACCCTACTTAAACAACTCCCCGATTGATTCCAAAACGTGTGAATAAAAATTTCCGTCCGCCCCGCCGATGATCACGAACTCGCTTTCCTTGCCCAGAAAAGGGGAAAGAGTATAGGCCATCTGGGTTCCCACGAACATGTAGAGAAACATCCACAGCAACAGCAGGTAGCGCTGATTTGCTCCCCCGGCTGGTTCCCGGTCCAGCCGGCGCATATTGCGATGAACCGTGGCGAGTCCGGCCAGGCCGCAGAAGGCGAAGATGCTCACGTGCAGCAGGAGCATGAACGCATAACCTGAACCCGACAGGAGAAAGAAGAGCGAAACCGGCGCGAAGCCCGCCAGCAGCACGCTCATAACCGCCGTGCCCCACAGCAACAAGGTCAGGGTCTGCGCGAAACTCAAACGCGAACCCAGGAACAACCCGATGAAGTGCAATGGCGCGATGGAAATCAGCAGGGTGGCCGCGAAGAGCAGGGGCACCTTGATCAGGGAACTCACCGACTGGGCCGGTGAATGATGAATGCCCATGGTAAAACCATAGAGTCCGGCGCACAGGGCGGACCAGAGACTCAGGCCGATTATCTTACCGGTCAGATCGGAATTCTCGAAGACCTCCGCGTGCAGTTCCTCCGAGCGACGGAACACGGTTTCGGGGGTAATATTCATGTGTAGTAACCTCGTGTATTATTGACCAGGGTTCTACGTGAATTCAGGCGATTGCGCAATGACCTGGATGTAGGCCGGAAGGGCACCCGTGTGTCTCTCCGGGGCTGTCCAATACGCAAATAGGGCTGAAAATTAGTCCTCGACCGTACAGGGCCCTTTTTCGGCATGGTTAAGTTGGTATCTTGCCATCAGGTCTGATGTTATGACCGAACTGCGCGATAAACTTCGATATCGACTCTGGCGTCTGGGAAACTTGTTGGGCCGGATTCGAGAACGGGCCTCCGTGGGAATGTCCATTCTCATGGTAGACCACGACAGCCTTCGTCCACCGAAAGGTTTGCGCATCAATTACATGCTGCTGTTCTTCGGCGCCTGTCTTCTTTTCTCCCTGCCCCTGATGGCCTTCGGTCTCTACGTGGACGACAAAATGCGTCCGGGGGATACCCGTCGCCAGGTCGAGGGGCGCCTGACCCTGCTTCGCGCGCAGGATATGGTTGCCCGGGAAAAAATGCGGCTCCTGTTGCGCATGGAGAAAAACCTCTATGAGTTTCGTGCCGTCGGCCGGGGCGGCAACGAAGACCTGCGTGCCTATGTGAGTGAAAACCTGCGTCCGAAATCCGAGACGGAACGGGATCGCACTTTGCGCCCGGGGTTACAGCTCTTGAAGGACGGGCGCGCTCGTGCCGCCATTCTGCGTACGGCGGCCTACCACGGTCTCAAGCCGCTGGTGCATCGCATGGCCGTCTATCATCACATGCCTCGCAATCGCCCGCTGGAAGCTTCTTATGGAGAGATCACTTCCGGTTACGGGTACCGGTCTTTCGCCAAGGGCTCCAGCCGGCAGGAATTCCACGCGGCGGTGGACGTGGCCGCGGGCTACGGCACGCCCATCATCGCCACGGCGCCCGGACGCGTCCGACGCGCGGACGTAGGTAAGGACAAGGACGGTTACGGTAACTTCGTGCGCATCGAACACGCCCTGGGTTTCACGACCATCTATGCCCACTGTTCCGATGTCCTGGTGAAAAAAGGTCAGATGGTGAAGCGCGGTCAGATGATCGCGCGCGTCGGTACCACCGGCCGAACCACCGGTCCCCACGTTCACTACGAAGTTCGTCTGCTCGGCGGCGAACACCTGAACCCCGCGCCGTTTATGCGGTTACGTTAGGGACGGGGCAACGGGTTAACGGTGAAACGGTCTAACGGTGGACGGTGAAACGGGTGAACGGTTGACGGTCTAACGGTTGCTCGTGGTCGTAAGTGCTTCAAGTCTTTGTGAGCTTCGTGGTTCCCACCTATTCTAATCAAACGTAATTACCATGCCGTCGTGGGCCACGTCGCCGATGTCGTGCTTGCGAACTTGTTCGGCCAGTTCATCGTAGATGTGCGTCCAGACGACGCGGCGGGCGCGGAGTTTGCCGGGGTTGTCCAGAACTTCGCGCAATGTTACGTGAGCCACTGGTTTCTCATACTGCTCTTCCATGCTCATCTCAATCACGGCTACGTCCACGTCCTCCACCAGGCGAAATAGATTTTCGTCGAAGGCCGAATCGCCGGAGAAGGCGAACGTACTGGACCCGGCCTCGGGTCCCACGTCCGCTACACGATAACCCGTGCTCTCCGGGCGATGATTGATGGGAAAGGGCGTCACCAGGAAATTTCCCAGGCGAAGCGGCTCGCTGAATTCAGTCAGGGTGATTTCGAAACGAAACTCATAGCCGGAATAGGTGCTGTCCATGATGCGCGCGAAGGCGTCCCGCAGTCCCGGCGGCCCCGCGATGGTCAGGGGCGCTTCCCGTCGGCGCACGAGATCCATTTCCAGCAATACGAAGGGCAGGCCCGAATAATGGTCTCCGTGATAATGCGTGAACGTGATGAATTGCACCGCGTTCAAGTCCGTGCCTTCCTGTTGGAGCCGCATGAGGGACGTAGCGCCCATATCCATGAGCATGAGTTCCCCGGCGGCGTTTTCCAGCAGGTAGCAGGCATGGGCTCGCCCGCTGGAGTTGAAGGCATTGCCCGATCCTATGACGACGGCTTTCTTCATGGCGTGACCCCCATAATAGAACTTCGCGCGGGAAGCGACTACTCTTTCACGGACTTGTCTTCAAGATTTGAAGGATGGCCCGGACGTAGGCGGGGGTCAGGCGATGGGCGCCGTCGTAAGTGAGGTGGTGGGCGTCCGAAAAGTCCCGGGCCCGTCCCCGGTCGTGCAGATCCAGAAAATCAACCCCGGGCATTTCCGCGGCCAGGCGTTGCATGTGACGCAGGTACCCGGCGTACCATTCGCTCTTGGCGTAGGCGTCCAGCGTGAGCGGATTCTCGGCGTTGTTGATGATCAGCAGGCGGGTGGAAGGCGATTCGGCCGTCAGGCGACGGGCGAATTTTCCCAGCTCCCGCACCTGGAAGATTTCGCTGAATTCATACCAGTTCACGTAATACTTGGCCAGGCGCAGATAGTTCAACTGCCGCAGGGCAATCCTATGGGGCTTGCGCCAATCGGCCGGATGAATTTTCGCCTGGAAGCGACGCGCGTTTTCACTTTCCGAAAGAAAGAGCAGTTCCTCGTCCTTGAGCGTACGCCGGCGAAACAAATAGTCCTGCTCCCGAGGTTCAAGCAATCCGAGATTTCCCGGCAGACGCAGGCCCCGCCCGGCTTGCACGGGCGTGTCGGCCGTGACCGGAATGCGCTTCCCGTCTTGCTCTACATGGGAAAGGCGAATGAAGAGCGTGTCGTGCTCCCGGGGCGCGTCGGACCAGGGTCCGGAAAACTTGCGCCAGCCGTGCCGCCCCGGCGCGTGGGTGCCGGCTTTGCGCGCGCCGGAAGGCTCGCGACAGGTGAGGGGAGTCTTCGCTTGCGTGCGTTGCGCGAAAGTACCTTTCGCTTGCCCCGTTGTCTTTTCGCCCGACGCGTAGGTGAACAGCTCCAGGCGAAAATCGCCGCCGCCCATGACTTCCCGGCGAAATTGCAGTTTGAATTTATTCGGCCCGTAGCGCAGCATCTCTTTACGGGTTAAACTAAAACAGGCGCCCGTCACGCCGTCTCGCCACAGGCCGAGCCCGCGCGGGCGACCCTGATAATTCAGATAGCGACGCAGGGGAGCGCCGGACCAGCGTAGATTAAAATACAGGGGATCAAACCAATCGTCCTTGTAGCGCATGGACGCGAAGGCCGAGCGCAGATGCAGGCGCAGCCTTTTTTGAAGGCCCATGCTCTCTCGTCGAGACCAGGCGAACTCTCCCGGGTAGTACATGTCCAGCGGCCGGCGAATGAGCATGTAATTCATGGCGGCGGTTTCCGAATACGCGGGCCCGGCTTCCCAGGGCGGCGTATAGCGTTCCAGATCCAGGTCCGCGGGATTCATGACGTAGACCACGAGATCCGGTCGGAGCGCGCGAATGCGCGGCACGTAGAAATAGGCGTCCATGGGGACCATGGATGCGTGGGTCAGAATGTTGAAGTCGGGTACCGGGTCGGCTCGCCGCTCCAGTTCGGTTTGCAGGGCCGAACGATTGTACGCATAGCGTGCTACGCTGGAACCTAGAAAAAGCACGAAAGGCTTGCGCGCATCGACTTTGCCCCTGACGGCGTTTTTGTCTGAATGCGCGCGATTTTCTCGGGAGCGCTTTGCCTTCAAGAGGCGACCGTGGTATTCGAAGTTGTACCAGCGAAAGGCATCCCAGCCGCTTTTATTGCGCGGCTGAAAAATAGCCCGATCGTAGATCAAATGATCCAGCAGGAGCGTGCCCGCGAGGACGCCGGCCAGGACCAGGAGCAGGGTTAACTTCGGGCGCATGCCGGACCATGGGAGGCGTATTCAGGCTCGCCGGCCAGTAAAAAATCGCCCTCGGGCGCGGAGTCAAGCTTGCGCGGCGGGTTCGGCCTTCGCGTGGGTCAGCAGGAGCGCCTTGCCCCGTGCGCGATAGTCCAGATAACTATCCAGGCGCTCGCGGACTTCGTCGTCATTGTCGATTTTGAAGATATCGAAAAGCTCCCGCAGTTCATGGGAGGCGAAACGACCCGGCGTCAGCAGCACGCGGTCCCCCGGGTTCAGGCTTCCCCGCACCAGGCGATAGGGGTTTTCGTCTCCGTTCGCGTCGGCGGATCGGGTGATGGGAAAGACCACCAGCTGGCGTTTGGCGGCTCGCCAGAGCACGGGGCGAATTTCGCGGCCGGCGGAAATAAAGCGACCGTCCTTGTTGAGCGCGAAGCTAATGCTGGCGATTTCACCGAATTCGCCCCGGGCATTGTTGTCCGTTTCGCGGCCCAGCCAGGCGCGGTGGGCGCGGACCGGGTCCGCGGCGTCGCCGATTTCCTCGAAGAAACGAGCCAGGTATTCCGCCGAAGGTTGTTTCTCGGCGGCAAGCATGATGGCGCGCAGAAAGCCCCCCGTATGGCGAATGAGCATGCGTCGACGCAGTTGTCCCCTGGACGTGCCGGAAACGCCGTAGCGAAACGCGGACCAGTCGCGCCATTGGGGAGGAGTCTTCGCGGGCGGCGCGGAAATTTCAGCCGCGGGTGCCTGCTCGGCCCCGGCCAGGGCCGGTGCTTGCGTTTGGCTACCGGCCTCGGCGACGGCCGGGGTTGCGTTTTCGGCTTCGGGCCCGGGAACCGCGGGCGGTGCTTGCATAACGCCCGCCGTGGATGGAGATGGAACGGATTGCGAGGGCGCGATTTCGCCCGAGGCGACGGGGACCACTAGGTCTTTCGTCATCATGGACGGAGCGCGGGACGCGGGCGCCATGGAACTTCCGCTTTCGCCGCCGGCGTAATCGACTACATTGCCGTCGGGCAACAGTTCCGAGGCGCGTATGACGAGTTTGGGCGGTAGTTCGATTTTTTCACCGCCGCCGATGAGGTTTTCCAGGGTCGTTTTTTCCTGGAGCCAGATTACGGAAGCCAGCGCGCGACCGCGAAAGACGTCCCGGTTCTGTGCGTCGTCGGACGCGAAGGGCAGCACGATGAAATCGGCCGCGTTCTTGCCGCAGCGCAGGAGCTCATCGCGAATGGCGGAGCTGAACAGTAGATCGCCTTGCTCATCCGGCTCCACGCCCGCGCGGCGATGAACCACGCCCACGCGAATGACGGCACGTTCGCGTAGAAAAAACGAGGTGCGCTGGGGTTCGGGCAGACCCGGAATACCGCCGAAGTTGGCCGGCAGGTTGTAGTCCTCGGTGAATTCGTAGCGCTCGTTTTCGCCCAGGAACTCGCGGACGAGAATGGGGACGGGAGTATTGCGCAGGACGAAGCGTCCGAGAATTCCGGGGCTCCGGGCGGTTTCCGAGTTTTGTACGTTTATGATTTCGTTTTGTCCGTGCATGTTCATCGCCCTCCGTAATGAGCTTCCACCTGCGCGAAGGCGGTCTGGATGCGCTTGCCCAGCGCGCCCAGGATCTTGAAAGCCCAGCGGGGATGGGCCTTAAATATTTTGCCGAAGTTCTGCGGGGTCAAGGCCAGCAGTTTACAGGGCGACGCGGCGATGAGCGTGGCCGAGCGAGCCGTGTTCTCGAGCATGGCCATTTCGCCGAAGATTTCGCCGGGGCCCAGGGAATTAAGAACCTTGTAGGAGCCCTTGTCGACTTTCTCGGTCACCACCACCTTGCCGGCGATTACCAGGAAGACTTCCTTGCTGTATTCGCCTTCGCGTATGATAATCTGGCGGGCTTCGAACGTGCGACCGTACTTGAAGAACAGGTCCATGGTGATGGCCTGCTCGCCCTCGAAGCCCAGCTTCATCAGGTCGTAATCATGACTATTTTCGTCGATGTTTTCCATGGCGGGGGACCTCAGGCCAGTTTCTTGATGCGAGCGTTGATCTGACGCAGGGTCTTGCTCAACTGGCGAATAGACGTCAGGGCGAAATTCAGATTATTGGACATGGCCTTTTCCAGATCGTCCTTGCCGAAGGCGACCGCCTGCACGTCGGTTTTGGCCGTGGCGGTGGTGAGGCGCGGGGTGCCGGTGTAGATTTCCAGGGTCCCGAAGATATCGCCCTTGCCGATTTCGAAGACTTCCTTCTGGAGGGGCGTGTATTTCTTCACGACCTCCACCTGGCCTTCCAGTACGAAAAACGCCGCGGGGTCGTTGACCAGGAAATCCTCCTGGTAGATCTCCTGACCCACCGTGAAGCTGACCAGGGTTCCCAGCTCGGCGATGTTTTGTATTTGTTCGGGATTCATCCAATACTCTCCGCGCTCGCGTCTTTAATATCATCGACGGATTGGCGCGAGGGCAGGATAAATTCTTTGCTTTACGCCCCCGACGTAGAAAACAAGCTGCCCGCTGATCCCGACCCGGGCTCTAATCAAACCCTAACATAGTCCATCGCCATGAAAATCGAGCCGAAATCAAGCTTCGATGAGTGCTTCCAAACTTTTCCCCGGCTTCGTTCGCCCAAGAACCTGACGGACGTCTGGAAGTCCGCGCTGGCGGAGCTCAAGAAGACTCCCGTCGACCCGCGCCAGAAATTGATGCTGAAGAAATCCCTGGGTTGGGAAACCATGATGGACGTGAACTATCTGAGTTTCGGCAATCAACGGGTGCGGGGCGTGCTGTCGGTTCCTCGGAAGCGGGGCAAGGTCCCGGCGGTGATTTCGTTTCACGATTACCATTCCCGCCCGGAGACCGTGAAGGGCTTCGCGGATCACGGCATCGCCCATCTGGCCGTTGAATTGCGGGAACACGAGCAAATGGAAGAGCAGCCCCGCGTGACCGCGGAAGGCCAGCCCGCCGGACCGCCGCCTTACTTTCACAAATACGGCCTGACCAATCTGGAAAAGTCTTATCCTTACGCCTGTTTCCTGGATGCTATTCGCAGCATCGATTTTATTCGCCTGCACAAGGGCGTGGATCCCAGTCGGATCGGCGTGCTCGGGCACGGTTTCGGCGCCGCCATGGCGATTTTCGCTTCCGTGCAAAGGGACGACGTGCGCGCCCTGGCCCTGGAACGTCCGGGCTTGATCTGGATGGAGGGGTATCTCCAGGAATCCAATTCGGACGCGGCCAATGAGATTCGCGCCATGATGGGACGCAGTACGCATACGAAGAACAAGATCAAGAAGGCGCTGGACTATCTGGACATGTTGAACTGGGCCGAGATCATCGATAAGCCCGTTCTCGTCGCGGCCGGCCTGAAGGATGAACTCAACACGCCGCGTTCCGCCTTCGCGTTTTTTAATCACATGAAAACCGACAAGTCCATGGAATTGTTTCCCGATGAACTGGCCGATCCCGACGGCGTCGAACAACGCAAGAAATCCATCGCTTTTTCGGCGGAGGACTTGAAGAGTTGAAAAACGGTGACACGGCGAAA
>CAZGYS010000285.1:0-8116 GCA_964530305.1 uncultured Leptospiraceae bacterium | reverse complement strand
GCATCAGGATGGCGAGGGTTGCCGCTACTCGTTTCATTTCTCGATTACCTTTCCAAGTTAATTTAAGTAATTTAGCATTTGCTCGCGCTTGCGTTCCGCCGCGAGAGCGATTGCCGGACCGAAAGATTATGTCCGATTAAGCATCTGCTCCGTGTATTTCCGCGTCCGCTCTTTCGATTCGTGCCCGAAATATCGCCGGTTTCGTTCTTCCTGATTTCTCGAATTCGTTCGCCTTAAAACGCGTATTTTTTCGTATTTTTAACGCTTTTCAGGGCGAATTTACCGGCTTAACAAGCGTCCATATTTCGGTTCAAGGACGATTTTGTCCAGTAATATAGTTCAAGTCGCGGGCCGGTGCCCGTACAAGTTTTCCCGCTATTAACATCGGCCGATTTCGCGCGCGAGTGGACGTTTTTTTGGCCCATGGACGGCGGTCCCGGCAAGGACCGGACCCTGCTCCATCCGCATCGAGGCTTCACCATTTGCGATTCTAAACGCCCGGACCGGGACTAATCTTGTTGATCAATAGAGGCGAACATGGGAAGCAGGTTAACGACGCGCGAAACGACGGCGGTCGATGCTCCCGGCTTGAAGCCCAGGCCGATCCCGACTGAAGAGCGGTTCACTCAAGTGAATCATTCTTCGAATTCCCCCGATGAAAAAGAGACATAAAAAAATCTCACTGCGCACGCTGGACGAAAGCGAGGAGAACGAGATCCGGGAGTTTCTGGACGAGCTGGAACAAAACCTGGAGCTCGACTCATTGAGTCACATTCTGCATTCACTGCTCCACGAACTTATCACCAACGGCGTTAAGGCCAATCTCAAGCGCGCGTTTTTTCAAGAGCATGAATACGATCCCGATGATCCCGAAAGTTATATTCGCGGCGTGCGCGAATTCAAGGACAACTATCTGGAGCTCGCGGACAAGTCCATCCATCGCCGAGCGCTGAAGAACCTGGACCTGAACACGACCATCGAATTCCACATGGACGAGGATCGCCTTTTGATTCAGGTGGAGAACAACGTGCTCATGCTGCCCGAGGAAGAGCGTCGCATTCGGGACAAGCTCAACAAGGCCATGGGCACGCGAGACCTGGTGGAATACGCGAAGGACTATGAGGATGAAACCGAGGGCAAGGGCCTTGGACTGGCCATGATCATCCTGCTGATCAAGTTCCTGGGATTCAGCCCCGAGCATTTTCGAGTCTATTCCCATGAGGGCGGCACCATCGCCCGCCTGGAATTTCCCCTGAACAAGGACTACGTCCCCATTCGCGCCCGAAAACACACGTCCGGTTCCAATGGAGACGACGAAGAGCACTCCGCCCGCTTTCAGGCAACCCCCATTGAACAGGCTGCCTCCGGCTTCGTGATGCCGGGTCGCGTCCGCCCCGCCTGACGCGGCGTCATGACTCCGCCCCGGGGCGGGCTTTTGTTGCTTGACACTTGCCGCGGCGAATTCCATAACCCATCGTCGCGCTCATATTTATAAAATACCCTGAACACCGGGAGGCGCCCGACGTAACATGAGTCATCGCGCCGGAATATCATTTCGCATCCTGGATGACGCCGGACAAAATCGCCTGGAGGAAATCCTCAAGGAATTCGATCCCCACCTGAAACCCGTCACGGCGGTGGATACGCCCTCGGACATCTTTCTCTCCCTGCTGGTGGAGCTGGCTTCCAATGGGATCCGCGCTAATTTGAAGCGCGCCTATTTCGGCCTCCAGGAGATGGACCTCACGGAAGTGAAGGCCTATCACTACGGTCTGGAAACCTTCAAGGACGAATACACGAACATCTACAAGGACCCGGTCTATCACGCCGAGCTGGAGCGGTTGGACCTGTCCCTGGAAGTCGAGATTGATTTCACGCCCGAGCGCATGCGCATCCACGTGCGCAACAATGTCGAGCTGCTACCCGAGGAAGAGAAACGTATTCGCCTCAAGCTGGCCCATGCCATGAGCTCCCGGGACCTGGTGCAGTTTTCCTTCGACCATTCGGACGACGTGGAAGGCGAAGGCCTGGGACTGGCCATGGTCGTGCAATTGATTCGTTATCTGGGATTCGACCCCGGGCATTTTCGCGTCTTCGCGCGGGACGGGTTTACCACGGCGCGAGTGGAGTTGCCCTTCCGGGACGACTACGAACCCATGCGGGGCTTCTTTCCGGGGAAGCTGGATCGGGAGTAGGCGAAACTTACAACGCCAGGTCTTTAAGTTTCTCTTCGCGCTCGGCCTTGACCAGGGCGTCCAGGAGTTCGTCCATTTCGCCGTCCATGAAACCGGCCAGATTATAGGACGTAAACCCTATGCGATGATCCGTAACGCGCCCCTGGGGGAAGTTGTAGGTGCGCACGCGTTCGCTGCGATCACCACTGCCCACCTGGTCTTTTTTCATGGCGCTCTCGGCGGCATGCTTTTCGTGCATTTGTTTTTCAGCCAGGCGCGCGCGCAGCACCCGCAGGGCCTTGGTGCGATTCTTGAGCTGGGATCTTTCGTCCTGACAGGTGACGACGGTGTCCGTGGGGATATGCGTTAAGCGTACCGCGGAATCGGTCTTGTTGACGTGCTGACCACCGGCGCCGCTGGCGCGATAGGTGTCCCAGCGCAGGTCTTTCTCATCGATCTGAATGTCTTCTTCCTCGGCCTCGGGCAGCACGGCCACGGTAACGGCGCTGGTGTGAATGCGACCGCCGCTTTCCGTCACGGGAATGCGCTGCACGCGATGTCCGCCGCCTTCCTGGTGCAGAATTTCGTAAGTGGTGCCGCCTGATATCGAGAAGACGATTTCCTTGAGACCGCCCAGCTCGGTATCATGCCGCGAAATCAGCTCCAGCTTATAACCTTGCTTCTCCGCGAAGCGCGAATACATCTTGAAAAGATCTCCCACGAAGAGCGCCGCCTCATCTCCCCCGGTACCGGCGCGAATCTCGACGATGATGTTCTTGCCTTCATTGGGATCGGGCGGGATCAATTGTATTTCCACGCTCTCGCGCGAGCCTTCCACTTTTTCCTGAAGCTCACCGATTTCCTCGCGGGCGATTTCACGCAGCTCCGCGTCGGAGTCGTCGTCCGTCATGATGGACTCGGCCTCTTCCAGACGACCCAGGGTTTCCAGATACTCACGATACAGTTTCACGCGCGGCGAAAGCACGGAGTGATTGCGTCCCAGCTCCTTGAGCAGACCCGGGTTGTTCGCGATTTCGGGCGAGCTCAGTCGCTGTTCCAGGTATTCGAAGCCTTCGATTTCCTGTTCCAGGCGTTCCTTGAGCGCGCGTGTTCGCTTGATTGTCTCGGCCACGGTGGACATAATTCTTCCCGGGGCATGCTTCGCCTGATGTCGCCGATGTCAAGTTTTATTTTACAATCGGCTTTACGGATGCGGGCAGACCAGGTGTCCCGTTTTTCATCCCATAGGATAAGTTACTCAGTGTTACGAACAAGCTCGCAACATCTTTCAACGCCGGCCGGCCCATGTCATGAACCGCAATCCCCACAGGCGATTTACTCGATTCGATCGTGAGGCGCTGAACCGGTTGCGCTATCACGGTTATTCATGGCGTCGCATTATCAACGCGGACCTGGAAGGAGCCAATCTGAAGGATGCCTCTTTCACGGAAGCTAATCTACAAGCCGCGAGAATTCGAAAAGCCTCAATCGAGGGCGCGGATCTAATGCTCGCGAAGTTCGGGAATTCCAACCTGCGGTCGGCCAACCTGAAAAACACGGATCTACGAAAAGCCAAACGCCGGGGAACCGTTATCCGGGACGCACGGTTCACGGGCGCTCAACTGGAGCAGGCCGACTTCGGCGACCCCGAGAAAGAGCCGCGGAATTGAATCAGCGATACACGCGTCCGTGGACGAACTCCAGCGCGCGCTGTTCCGACCAGTACAGTCCGTCCCGACGAAAGTTGACAAAGCCCACATGTCCGCCGTACTCGGGCGCCTCGAAGTGAAACCAATCACTGTCGGCCGCCGCGCCCAGCGGAAAACACTCCGGATTCAAGAAGGGATCGTTGCGCGCGTTGACGAGCAAGGTCGGTACGCGAATGCCGTGGAGAAATCGGACCGCGGAACACGAACGCCAGTAATCCATGGCGTCGGCGAAGCCATGCGCCGGCCCCGTGAAGAGATCATCGAATTGCTGGAACGTACGAATGCTCTTTAGATCCGCGACCGCCAGACGACCGGGAAAGCGCGCCTGCTTGGCCGCTACTTTTTTGCGCAGGGTTTTGAGGAACGCCTCCATGTAGATGCGATTCTCGGGACGGGCCAGCGCACGCGAAGACGCTTCGAGATCCGCCGGCACGGAGAAGGCAATCGCCTTGCGAACGCGACGATCCAGGTCTCGTCCCATTTCGCCCACGTATTTCAAGGTCATGTTGCCGCCCAGGCTGAACCCGGCCAACACGATGTTGCGATACGCATGGTTGTCCAGGACGTGTTGCACCACGGCGTGTAAATCGTGGGTGGCTCCGCTGTGATAGGCGGAAAGCGTGCGATTCTCTTCGCCGCTGCAGCCGCGGTTGTTCCAGGCCAGAGCGTCCCAGCCCACGCCCTTGAAGGCGCGAGCCATGCCCATGATGTAGGAGGCGCCGGAACTTCCTTCCAGACCGTGGGACAGAATAATTAGATTGTCCGAACCTCGCGCGCAGAAGTCCAGATCCAGAAAATCGCCGTCCGGCGTATTGATGCGACGGCGAGTATACTTGACCCCGCGCACGCGACGCGCCAGCGAAGGATAGATGGACGCAACGTGGCCGTTACGAAAGCCCGGCGGCGGGCGATAAGTTGAATCGGAGATGAGCGGCATAACGCGAGTTCCGCCATTGCGCGAAATCGCTTCGACGGACGAAAGCAAAAAATCGCCGCGAATCGCCGAATATAGCGGTCACTACACAGATATCGTTCGCGGTTCAGAAATTATTTAAATAAGAAGACAATCGCAACGCGTCGCAATGGGAGCCGGCGGCATTGGTTTGTATGCGCAACACCGAGGAGCTGCTCTGGGGTATGCCGTAGAGGACGCCGCCCGGGCCGGGCTTGAGACCGGACCAGCGCGTGGAACCGGTTTCCGGAGAGGCGATTTCCGTCGTGGTTCGATTGACCGGATCGATAATCAAAATGGTGTTCGCGTCGAAAGGCGCCGCGTAAATTTTTCCGTCGGGTCCGAGCGCGCCGCCCGACCACTTACCGCCCCCCGTACTCAGGTCACCGAAAGTAGTGGTGGTCTTCGCGTCCGGATCGATTTCCACTATGGCGTCGGCCGCCGTGGGAATTACGTAAATCCTTCCATTGGGCGCGAGCACGCCGCCCAGGAAACTGTCGCTTACCGTTCCGATATCGCCGAATTCGACAGCCGTTTGCGTAACCGGATCGATTTCCAGAATGGAGGGACCGGCCAGGGGCATGCCGTAAATTTTACCATTGGGCGCAAGCACGCCCGTGGTCCATTTATTGGCGACGGGATTGGGATTGGCGATGGTCGTCACCGTTTCGGTGTTCGGGTCGAAGACGAGAATATCCGCGGCGCCGAAGGGGATGCCGTAGATTTTACCGTCGGGGCCCAGTACGCTGCCGCCCCATTTGGTTCCCGACCCGAGGCCTCCGGCGACTTCCACGGCCGTGTTCGCATTGGGATCGATTTTCAAGACGCTGGTCGCGGACACGGGCATCGCGTAAATGAAACCATTGAGCGCCAGGGTACCGCCGCCCCACTTGAGTGAACCCGCGAAACTACCGAACTCGCTCACGGTGTTCGTCGCCGTATCGATTACGAGAACCGACGACGCGTCCTGGGGCGCCGAATAGATCTTTCCATTGGGAGCAAGCACGCCCCCGGTCCAGCGCATGGTGGAACCGGAGACCGTACCGAAAGTCGTCGCGGAAGGATCGGCCGATGAACCGGCCGAGGCCTGGACTTCCAGTTCCGTTCTCACGACATTCCAGTTGGAAGGTTGAATTATGGAAGCGCGATCCAGCCGGCACGGCGGATTGCACAGGCGCGGATCCAGGGCGCAGGCCAGCGCTCGCGATTCATAGTATTCGCTTTGAAGGGGACTGGCCGGATTCCAGGGATCCGGCGCACGACACGCGAACAGCATCGCGCACGCGAAAGTACATCCAAGAATAAAACGAAAGTCGGGACGCGTGCGTCCCCGAGGTCTCACCATGCACTATTGGACGAAGCGCTCGGAAAAAAGTTGAACTCGCCGCGGATGATTCGCCGCGACGCGCAGGTTTTATTCCCCGGCTTTTTTATCGGACTTCGATCCGGAGGTTTTCTTGACGCCCTTGTCGCCTTTATCGTCGTCTCCGGACGACTTGATCAAGGTCCAGGGAATGGAAATTGGGAGCAAGACGGTATCCATTACCAGACTGAAAGGAATGTCAATCACACCATAGGTCACGTAGATCCAGGTAGGGAACGGGTCATGGGGATGACGCGGCTTGGCGGCCGAACCAATCAGCTTCACGTCGACCCGCGTGCCTCCGTAAATTTTTCCGAAGGCAAAGAATGAGGAACAGCCCGCGGACGAGAACCCCATCAGCAAAATCAAACTGAAAGTTAAAAGACAACGACGCATGTTGGGACCATGAGGAGCCCCCCGCTCCCGTCAAGCCATCAAGCAACGGCCATGGTTTTGCCCAGCGGATCCGCCGCCGGTTCGGCGAAAAGAAATCCCTGGGAATGATCCACGCCCAACTCCAGGATTCGATCCTGAACCGCCTGGGAATGGACGTATTCCGCCACGACCTCGGCGCCGATGCTGTGGGCGAATTCCGTGACGTACTTCACGATCTGATAGCTCTTCGTATCCGTGTCAATGTGCTTGATGAAGGAACCGTCGATTTTGATGCAGTCCACCGACAGGTCCAGCAGGCGCGAAAAGTTGGAATACTCCACGCCGAAATCGTCGATGGCGATCTTACAGCCCAGGCCCTTGATCCGACTCAACAAGAGTACGCCGGCGCGCGGATTTCGCGCGGCGAAACTTTCCAGAATTTCAAACGTAACGTTTTCCGGAGCCACGCGATACTTTTCCAGCAAGGCGGAGATGGTGGGAATCAAGCGATCGTGATTCAGATCCTGCTCGGAAAGATTAATGGAAAAGCGCCCCGAGTTCTCCGCGAAGTAACGAAAACTACGCAATAGTACGTGTTCCGTGACCTCCCGCATGAGTCCCGACTTACGCGCGGCTCCCAGGAAAAAGAACGGCGAAACTACTTCTTCGCCGCGTTTCATGCGCACCAGGCTTTCGTAGCGGGAAATGGAGCCCGTGCGATTGTCTCGAATCCCTTGAAAGAACGGCACAATGGAGCCTTCTCCCAGGGCTACGCGCAATTCCCGGGACCAGTTCAGAATATCAATGCGTTCCTTTTCAACTTCCAGGTTCTCGGAGTAGACCATGTAATTCGTATTGGCATCGCCCCGGGCTTCGCGCAGGGCCAGGTCGGCTTTCTGCAGGAGATTCTCTTCTCCGTCGACGACAACGCCGGCCGAGAAGCGCGGATACAGATCGATATCGTCCAGGCGCAGCTTTGATTTTTCAAATTTGCCCAGCACCAGTTCAGTGAAAGCCACGGGATCCTCGTGGCAGGTAAAATGCAAAACGAACTCATCGGCCTGCAGGCGATACAGGGTACCGACCTTCCTGCTCCAGCGACGCAACTTTTCGCCGATGATCTTCAAAACGCGGTCTCCCACGCGCAGACCGTAGCCGTTGTTGATGAAGGAGAAGGAATCCAGATTGAAAAGAATGATCGTGTGTCGCCCTTTTTGCACGGCGCTTTCCAGACGACTGCGATTGGGCAGGCCGGTGAGGGCGTCCTTGCCGATGTATTCCAGACGATCGATCTCGGCCTTCTTACGAGTCTTTTCAATACGCAAAAGAACCTCGAAATTGCGCAGGCGAATGGCGGCCTCTTCGCTGAAAAAATCCTCGCGAATTTCCTGGAAGCGTTCGCTGTGAAAAAGCGCTTTCTTGTAGCGACCGTTTTCCGAATACAGACGCGAAAGCGCGCGATGAATGCGATGCGTTTGGGGCTTGGCGCCGGCCGCTTCCGCGGTGCGCAAGGCCAGCTTCAGGCTGCGCAGGGCAAGGGGAT
>CAZGYS010000284.1:0-8139 GCA_964530305.1 uncultured Leptospiraceae bacterium | reverse complement strand
CTACGTGAACCATTTCGAAATGGATATAACCTTCGAAGCCGACTGGTACATCAGCCTGCAATCCCGGGGCGAAACCGGTTTTCAACTGGCCCTGCTGGACCACACCCACCCCAGCGTTCCCGAAGGTTTTCGCAAGCCCACCGAGGGCCTGATTCTGAATTTCGAAGTGGAGGACGTGGATACCGAGTATAAACGCCTCAAGGACGCCGGCATGCCCATGCATCTGGAACTACGTTCGGAGGATTGGGGCCAGCGCCATTTCATCACCTCGGACCCGAGCGGCAATCTCGTCGACGTAATTCAACTCATTCCGCCCTCGGAGGATTTCGCGAAGCAGTACAGCGCCGAGGCGGCCGAGGTTCTGGCGGGCAGAGAGGCCAGGTAAATCGGAGTACATCGCGTTCGTCATCGAAACGCGGCTATCGTTTCAATGAGTAAGCCTCAATCCGCGTCCCGGCCGAACGAAAGCAAGTGTCCGTCCGGGTCCCGCAGCGAGAATTCACGCATGCCGTAGAAGGTGGTTTCCATTTCCGTTACATCCAGGCCCTTCGCCTTGAACTCCGCGTACAGCGACTGGACGTCATCGGGGTAAAAATACAGCAGGCACGCGAAGTAGTGTTCGTCCCCGGCGGGCACGACATGACCGCGTTCGGTCTCGGACAGCATGATGCGCGCGCCGTCTCGCTTCAACGAGGACCAGCGCCACTCGGCGATTTTATCCGCGGGCGAAGCGGGCTCGAAGCCCAGTTGCTCGGTATAGAAGGCGTGGGATCGCTCGATGTCCTTCACCGCGATCATGGGGACGACCGATTCGAGTTTCATGACGCGGGCGCGGGCTTCGGCTCGGTTTTCGCCGGAGCCGGCTTGACCGGATTGGTTCCGGCGGGCGCGGTCTTGCCCGGTTCGGTTCCGGGATTGGCTTTCGGTTTGTCGGTTCCAGGCGCGTCCGTTTTAGTTTTGTCGGTCCCGGGCACGTCCGAAGTCGGCACATCTGATTTTGGAGCGTCCGTGTTCGGAGCAGGCGCTGCGCCCTTGTTCTTCAGGAAATCGCCGAAGGCCTGGTCCCGCTCGGCCAGCGTTCGAAAAAGCGGGTCGGCCGCGGCCCGCTTCCACCATGCCTCACGCTCGGCTTCGGGCGCCGCGGCGATGGAACGCCCGAGCACGGTCCGTGCTTTCTCGGCCTGAGCTCCTCGCGCGGCCACTCGGGCCAATTCATACAGGGCATCCGGGCTTTCGCCCAGGCGATTCAGCAAGCGTTCGGCCTGCTCCAGTTCCGCGGGCGTGGCTTCCCCCGAATTCAGGGTTCGCGCCAATAATAGATGATAGTCACGATGGAGGTCGGCTCCCTCTCCGGCGCCAGCCAACTTGCGCAGGGCCTCGGACTTCAGCTGATCCGGTTCCACGCGGGTGAGAGCGCGCAACGCCAGGGCTCGCTCGCCCTTCGCGGCGGCGTCCCGACCCAGATAGTACAATGCCAGAAAGCGATAGCGCAGGCGACGCCGACGGCTCTTGTCCTCTTCCACGCTCTTCAACAGGGCCAGCGCGGTTCTTCGCGCGCCGGGTTTCTTATACCGGGCCAGCAGCACCGAGCGCGCGATGATGGCGGCGGGATTCGAAGGCTTCATACGCGCGGCGCGGGCCGCGAAACCGGCCGCCGGCTTGCCGCGTCCCAATCCCAGTTCGGCCAGGGCCAGGGCCGCCAGGGAACCGGCGGTTCGTCTGGAGCGATGCGCTCTTTCCAGGGAGCGCTTCGCGCCGCGAAAGTCCCCGGACTCCAGATGCACCATGCCGCGGCGAAAGGCGATGAAGTATTTGAAGGAGTCGCTGGGTTCCTTGTTCAGGCGATTCGCGTTGGCGAAGTCCCGCAACGCGCGCTCCATGTCTCCCACCTGATACTTGCAAATGCCGGCTTTATAATGATACTGCCACAGCGTGCGATTGTATCGAATCAATTCACGTAACTGCGTATCCGCGTCGGCGTAGTCTCGCTCTCGCATGAGTATGCGCGCCAGGGTCCAGCGCGCCTGCTGATTCCTGGGCTTAAGGCGAACGATTTCCCGGAAGAGGGGCTTCGCGGTCGCGTAGTCGCGCTTGCGCAAAAGCGCCTCGGCCCGGGTAGTCAATTCCGACGCGCGGCGACTGGCCGGGTCCAGATTCTTCTCCGCCAGCTCCAGCAATTCCTTTACCTGATCGAAACGGCGATAGCGCAGGAAGCGACGCGAGTAAACGGCCAGGTTGGCCCAGTCCCGATAGTATTTGTAGTGCAGTACGATTTTCCAGTAGGTCTTGGTCTTGAGATCCCGGGTCATGCGCAGACGCACTGCGCGCCTATAGGCGTTGATGGCGTCACGGGGACGCCCCTGCTTCTCGAACATGTATCCGATATAGAACAGAGGATTGCCGTTACTCGGACTGGAACGCAGAGCCTTGCGAAAAAAGCCGTGGGCTTTCGCATACTGGCGATTACTGAACGCCCGCTTGCCCGCGCGATAATACGAAGCGGTGAGGGGCGCGAAGGACGCGAACAACAGGACCGCCGCGAGAGCCCACATGGAGGGCCGCCGGGGAACCGAAACTTTCTGAAAAAGGGAGAGGACTGAGCGGTACATGGCGAGAAACATTCTTCTTATATTATAGTGTTTATTAGACGGAAACGGCGGCCCGGGGTCGACAATTTTTTATTTCCCCGGGCCGGCCGGCGCCGCGCGCGATGCCGGTAATATGAGCAGGCGTGGCGGCGTTCGCCCGGATCCGGTCCTCAGGGCCGCCTGGGCGGTAATGGCTTGACACAAAGGCGGCTCATCGGGACCGTCCCACGCAAATACCCTACCATTCCATCACTATGATTCAAACAGTCGGCTTAACGAAATATTACGGCAATTTCAAGGCCCTGGACAATGTGTCCTTCGAAGTCAAGGACGGCGAAATCGTCGGTCTGCTGGGACTCAACGGCGCGGGCAAAACCACCTGCCTGCGCATGCTCACGGGCTACCTTATTCCGTCGGAAGGCGAGACCATTATCAATGGTCGCAATACTTTCGCGGATCCATTGGCGGTGAAAGCGGAACTCGGTTACCTCCCCGAGGTTCCGCCGCTCTATCCCGAACTTACGGTCCAGGATTACCTGCAATTCGTCGCGCGCTTGCGCGGCATTGAAGAGGAGCGCTTCGAGGACGAGTTCCTGCGCGTAACGAAAATCGCGGATCTGACTCCGGCTCGGCGGTCATTGATTCGCAATCTTTCGCTGGGGTATCGCAAGCGCGTGGGCATCGCGCAGGCGTTGATTGGTTCACCGCCGGTTCTCATCCTGGACGAACCCGTTTCCGGCCTGGACCCGCGCCAGATCGTGGAAATGCGCAAGCTGATTCGCAACCTGGCGGGTAAACACACCGTTCTTATTTCAAGCCACATCCTGACCGAGGTGAGTCGTACCTGTGACCGCGTCCTGGTAATTCACAAGGGCAAGCTGGCCGGAGAACTCAAGGGTCAGGAACTTCAGGACAAACTCGAGGAAAAGTTCATGGCCATGACCGGCTCGGCCGTAACGGAGGTGGGTCAATGAAACTCGTCGCCAAAGTTCTTAATATTCCGGGAATCTCTCGCGCGCGCTGGGTATTGATCAAGGAGATCAATTCCTTCTTCGGTTCCAACTTACCGCCGCTGTCCCTGGGCATCGTGGCGCTACTGTGCGGTATTCCCAGCGTCATCCTGTCCCAGAGTTCGGGCGCCACCTACGCGGGCGTGACGCGCCTGATCTTCTACTGGTTCTATATTACCATGATCATCGCGGGACTGTTTCTTTCCATGTCCGCCTTCGTGAATGAAAAGAAACAGGGGACCATGGAACTGCTTTATACCCTGCCCGTTTCGGATCTGGAACTGGTGCTGGGTAAGTTCATGATGGGTTTCGTCGTATTGACGCCCACCGCGCTGGCCATGACCCTGGTCTATGTAGTGGGCATTGCCGAGGCGCCCTGGTACATGTCGGTGACGGGCGCCTTCGGATTGATTCTCGTGGCCATGTATGCCTACGCCATCGGTTTGTTCGCCTCGAGCCTGACCGAAAGTTATCTAATTGCGCTTCTGATTTCGGCGGCCATCGTCATTACCATCGAGGCCCTGGGTTTCATGGCGGGATTTTTTCCCACCCCCATCAAGGAAATCCTGACTCACATGCACAGCCTGAATCAGTATACGCCTTTTTCCCGGGGACGCATTCCCCTCAAGGGCACCATCTATTTCGCCAGCCTGACGGTCTTCTTTCTGTTCTTGACGGTCAAGGTTCTGGAATCCCGTCGCTGGCGCGGTTAAGCGCCGGCGGTCCTCGCTCCAATCGGCGCGGCCGGGAACACGGCTTCGCCGGCTGGACGGAAGTATTTGTAAACCAAGAACGCGACATCGATTATCATGGAAAAATTAAGTTCATTCTTCAAGAAGTTCGGAATCTGGATTCTGTTGATGGGAGTGCTGACGCTCTTCCTCTCGGCCGGTTATCTGGGTAGCGGCGTGGGCATCGCGGTCTTCGTCCTGGCGGTGCTCATCAGCCTGGCGGATCCCGCCGTGCTTTTGGCCAAAGACGGAAAGAACCTGGATCGAGGCTATCTGTATGCCTGGGGCCTGGTGCTGCTGGCCGTAATCTTCTTCTTTGTCCGCAATTCCCTGGATGTGCCCCTGGACAAAGTCAAGACCGGCGGCGACCCCTTCATTACGCGCCTGCGCTATTTGCTGCTGGTTCTCTTCGTGCTGTCTATTTTCGCGGGTATCGTATGGCGATTGACCCTCAGCCTGGGGTATTCCTCGCGGGAGTCCATTACAACTTCCCTGAACCAGCAACGGTCGCTGAATCTGAATCGCACCCTGCTGAGTATTTTCGCCGTGGTGCCGCTGCTGGTGCTGGTGAATTACCTGACCATCGTCCGCAATCCCGTATGGGATCTTTCGCCCGGTTATTACTCCTTCGGCCCGGAAGCCCGGACCATCATTAAGTCCATCGATCAGGAAGTGCAGGCGTTTGTTTTCCTGCCCGTGCAGCAGGCCGTTCGTAATCGGGAGAAGGGTTTTACCAAACCGGAACTGCTTCGGATTGCCGAAGACGTACGCAACATGGTCGAGCAGATGCCGGTCATCAATTCCAACATCAAGATGCAGTTCAAGAACGCGGACCTGCAGACGGATCGCCTGGCGGGCTTCAAGAACATTCGCAACGGGACCATTCTGTTTCGCGTACCCAAGGTCAACGTCACCGGCGTGGACGACAAGCCCTATGTGGAGCGCCGGGTTTACGTCTATACGGAGCGAGACATGGACAAACTGGAGCACGGCATCATCCAGGCCCTGATTCAGGTCAGCGCTCCGAAAAAGACCATCTACTTCACCGCCGCCAATGGGGAACGCTACAGCACCCGTACGGATAAGCAATTCGGCGGCGTGAAGACTTTCCTGGATCAACTACGCTTCTATAATTTCACGACGAAAGTCCTGGACCATAACAAGAATTGGCCCGGCCCCATCCCCGACGACGCGGACGCGGTGGTCGTACTGGGACCGAAAGTGGCTTTCGATAAAGTGGCGCGCCAGGCTCTCAAGGACTACCTGGGTCGTGACGGACGCATCATGGTCGCCATCGATCCGGGCGGACGCGAACAGTTCGATTGGCTGCTGGAAAACAATCGCGGGACTTCGAATTACAAATTCGACAACACCTACATGAGCCTGCAAAAGAACTTTCCGGGCCTGGTGGTGACGGACGGCATCGCCAAGCATCGTCTCACGGACAACATTTCCACTTCCGGCAACAAGTTCATGGTCATGCCCCGCCCGGGACGCTTCGAACTACTCAAGGCTAAAATTCCGCCGAAAGGCAAGAAACCCTCCGCCGACAAGACGCCTTCCGGTCCCCTCTCCGGACTCAAGTCCACCGTGATTTTGAATTCGGGCTACCGCACGATTCTGGACAAGAATCGCAACGGCGTGAAGGACAAGAACGAAACCAGCGGACGCTATCATCTAGGCGTGGCCTATGAGCAAAAGAAAGGGCCCGCCGGTAAGAAATCCACGAAGAAGAAAACGCCGCCGAAATCGCCCGCGGCCGGAAAGAAAGACGGTAAGACCGACGGTAAACCCGGAGACAAGAACGCGGACAAAAAGAACGACAAGCAACCCGTTAATAAGCCGGCCAAACGAGAGCGCGAAGACGGACCCAAGATCGTCTTCTACAGCGGCGTGGACTGGTTGAGCGACCAGGCCATGCGCTACCGCGTGCTGCGGCGAGAGCATCGCAATGTCGAGCTGGCCGTGGATTCGGTGCTGTGGCTGACGGAGAACCCCCTGGCGGCGGCCATTCAGCCCAAGAAACGCAAGTCGCGCAGCATTCGCGTGACGGACGATCTCAAGTTGCGCAACATGGTGCTCGGTATCATTCTGTTTCCGGTGCTCATCGGTCTAACCACCGGCCTGGGCGTTTTCTTTTATCGCCGTAAGCGCAAGTTCATCGGAGAGTAAGACATGGCCGGCCGAAAGATCTACATCGCCATCATCGTCGCGAGCATACTGGGCTTATCCCTGTTCATTCTCTTCGGCCCCGGCGGCGAAAAGAAAACGAAGGACGCCTATCTCTGGGATCAGGCTTGGGCGAAAATTGAATTCGAGCCCGCGAAAGTCGATCCGAACAAGAAGGACGAACCCGGCAAAGACAAATCGCCGGCGGCTAAAAAGAAGCCCGCGAAGAAGACGGGCTCGAAAATCAAGAAAGCCGACCCCCACGTGGGTCGCATTCCCCTGGGTTTCACCCGGGAGTCCGGCCTGTTCGCCGACAAGTTTCAGGTCGTCAGCCCCGCGGGAGGCAAGCCGGACGCGAAACCGGTTCATCGCGTGGGCAACAACAGCGTAAAAGGCATCTTCCAGACCTGGAATCGCCCCAAGGTTCGTTCGGTCTACGGCGTCGAGCAACTGGCCAAACAAAAAACCACCCTGGCCGACCTGGGGCTCTCGAAGGATTCGGCGCGCATCAAGCTCTATGTTAAGGAAGGCGATGAGCCCGTGGTCGTGACCGTGGGCAAGAAGCTGGACAACGGCAATATCTTCGTACAGACGAGCCTGGACCGACACCAGGGACTGGTCTTCGGCGTGGCCGCCTACACGATCAACAAGATGAAATCCTCCTACGCAAGCTTTCGGGATCGACGCTTCGTGATCTTTCCGGCCAGGAGTTACATGAGTTCCATCGAATTGCTGCACGGTAAACCGGACAAGGACGGCAAACGCAAGAGCGTCGTGGTCGAGCAGTACGAGGAAAAGAACGACAAAGGCAAGCTCGTCAAGAAATGGCGGGACCCGCGCTCCGGCCTGGAAGTGCCCGTCAACGTGGCTTCGCGCCTGAATAGTTTTACCAAGCAATTGACCGTACGTTACTTCGCCGATGAAGCGACGGTCACCGAGCTGGGAAAAATCGAGGACCACTGGAAGGCCTCGAAGGAAGACTTGCTTCTACGCGCCAAGGTCAAGGGCGGTGAGACCTACTCCCTGGTTTTGCGCAAGCCCGCCCAAACCCTGCGCAAGGGCAAAATCGACCTGTTCATGATCAAACCGGAAAACGGCGCCGGCCCCGACTATGCCGAGTATCGCATTTACAAGGGTCTGCAAAGTCAAATCGGTGCCGTCAACGCGGCCCTGAAGGCGGCGGAAAAACGCAAGGCCCGGGGCAATATCCCCGCGCGCCCCACGCCGCTCATGAAGCCGGGTGGAAACCCGCGTCCGAAATCGCTCCCTAAATTCACGCCGAAACCGGGCGGTAAGTAGGAACCGGCATGTCCGTGGGGCGTTACAGTCCGGCCGCGGCGATTCTCGCGTTGATTTTTCTGGGGACCGGTTGCGCGTCCCTGGGCGGGCTGGATCTCTCCGCCTATCCGGCGAAGACCCGCAGCCTGTTTCTCTTTAACTTTACGAACAATACCTTCCAGCCGGACGTGAACCGCGAACTGACGGACTGGGTTCGCGCGGAGTTCGATCGTCGGGGTAATTTCAAACTGACCTCGAAGCAAGCCGACGCCCGCCTCCAGGTTTACGGCCGCATCGTCGTCTATCGAAAGGAAGGGCGGCTCTTCGATAATTTTCGTCGCCCGACGCGAAGCGAACTCATCG
>CAZGYS010000283.1:0-8156 GCA_964530305.1 uncultured Leptospiraceae bacterium | reverse complement strand
AATTCAGCAGGTTCATGAAGTTCGTATAAAACCCCAGCCGACTGTTGGCGGCCACCGGGTCTTTTTCGACTTGTTCAATCTTAAAAATCGTGGGCGCCGAGGGCGTCAGAATAAAATCCAGGCCCGAGCGAATTGCGTCCGCCTTGCGCTTGAGTTCGGCCAAACGATAAGACGCGCGAAAGGCATCCGCCGCGCTTCCATCGCGACCGCCGAGAATGATGTCGCGAATCACCGGCAACACTTCATCGGGGTTCTTTTCAATGAATCGCCCCACGGCCGCGTAACGCTCGGCCACGTAGGGCCCTTCGTATAAAAGCTCGGCTGCCCGGCGAAAGGGCTTGAAGTCGATGACCCTGGCCGTGCCGCCCATTTTCTCGAAATGCTTAACGGCTTTCTTCCAGAGCGAACGCGAAGGCCCATCCAGGTCCAGCTGGTCTTCGCGCGGTATACCAAAAACGAAATCGGAGACATCGCCGTGCACGGGCGATACATCGCCCCGGGCAAAGGGGTCCTTCGCGTCGTAAAAACCGGCCACGTCCAGGACGCGGCCGGCATCGCCCGGAGTAAGAGCGAAAATGGAAACGCAATCCAATCCACGACACGCCGGCACGACGCCGCGCGTACTCAACAGACCCCGGGTCGGCTTGAGGCCGATGATATTATTAAAGGCGGCCGGAATACGACCGGAGCCAGCGGTATCCGTACCCAAAGCGAAACTTACCTGGGACTCGGCCACGGCCACGGCGGAACCGGAACTGGACCCGCCCGAAATATACCTTGAATCAAAAACATTGGGACAAGGTCCGGCGGGCGAACGCACGCCCACGAGACCCGTGGCGAACTGGTCCATGTGCGTCTTACCCACGACGATCGCGCCGGCTTTCACCAGGGCCTGCACCACGGGCGCGGATTTTCTCGGCATGTACGCGAAACCTGGGCAACCGGCCGTGGTCGGCAAACCCGCCACGTCGATATTGTCCTTAACGGCGAAGGGAATGCCGTAGAGGGGAAGCTTTTCCGGCGATTGGGAAGCCAGTTCCCGCGCGCGCGTCTCCAGGTCCTTGCGGGCGACCACGCTGTTCCAGATAATATCCGGACCGGCTTTGATGCGTCGCAACACTTCGGCGACGACGCGGGTCGGTTTCGCGCGACCGGCCAGGTAGGCTTCGCGCAGGGAATGAATATCGAGGGCCTGGTCTTTCATGAAGCGTCCGCGCGAGCCAGCAGGGCCAGCCTTTGTCCCGGCGCCGCAGGGGCACCGGACTCGACGAGTATTTCGCTCAAGACGCCGTCGGCCGGCGCCTTAACCTCTACTTCCATCTTCATGGCTTCGAGAATAAGAATGGTTTCGCCTTCGGCGACGCGCGCGCCGGGCTCCACGAGAATTTTCCAGACATTGGCTCGCAGGGGCGCGTCGATGCTTTCGCTGCCCGCGGGCGGAGGCGTCGCGCCCCCACCGGCGGCGGCCATGGGCGTGTCCTTGATTTCCGGCGGCGGCAGGTCCTTCCAGCGTTCCCGTTCCGCGTCGAATGCTTGCTGTTGTTTCGTTTTAAAAGCGGCGATGGACTCTTTTTCGTTTTCCAGGAACCGGCGATAGTCCGCCAGGCGAAACTCGGACGGCTCCATGCGTAACTCGGCGCGGCCGTGTTCGAAATCGCGGCGAAAGTCCAGAAGCTCCTCGGGGCTCACGGGATAAAAACGAATGCGGTCGAAGAATCGCAGCAGGTAGGGCTCTTCGATGAAGCAATCGCCTTTCTGAAAGCTGGACCACACCTGACAGGTACGCCCCACGAACTGATAGCCGCCCGGCCCCTCCATGCCGTAGACGCACAGATACGCCCCGCCGATGCCCACGGCGTTCTGAGGCGTCCAGGTGCGCGCCGGATTGTACTTCGTCGTCACCAGGCGATGGCGGGGATCCACCGGCGTGGCCACGGGAGCGCCCAGGTAAACGTCTCCCAACCCCAGCACCATGTATTCGGCGGCGAAGACGATTTCGCGCACCTGGTCGATGGAGTCCAGGCCGTTGATGCGGCGAATAAACTCCAGATTGGACGGACACCAGGGCGCATCGGCCCAGACGGATTTTTGATAAATTTCAATGGCCTTGCGCGTAGACGGGTCGTCAAAGGACAGTGGCAGATGCACGATGCGCCCCTGGACGCTCATATCATCCACTCCGGGCAATTCGCCTTCGCTTCGCCGTAGCAAATCGACCAGACCGGCCTGGGTCATGCGCGAACCGTCGTAGTGAATCTGCAACGAGCGAATGCCGGGCGTCATCTCGATAATGCCCGGCGCGTTTTCGCGTTCGAGGCGTTCCATCAAGGCATGCACGCGCATGCGCAGGGCGAAATCCAGGATGATGGGGCCGTATTCCACCAGAAGGTATTTGTCCCCCGCCTGGCGATAGCAAACCTCGGGACGGGTATCGTCACCCTCAACGCGGCCGAGGATTGCGTCATCAGCGTGAGTCGCGAAACCCACGTGCGCGGGAGCCGCGTGAACCGCCGGCGTGGGCGTGAGCTCCCGCAAAGCGCGATTCTGTTCGGCTTCGCGCTGAACCGCGGTCTCCAGACTTACCCGCGCGAAGCGAATTTTATCTCCCGGCTTAAGTTGACCAACCTTCCACAGGTCGGCGCGAATCACCGTGGCCGGACAAACGAAACCACCCAGGCTGGGTCCGTCCGGCCCGAGGATAATGGGCATATCTCCCGTGAAATCGATGGTACCCACGGCATAGGCATTGTCGTGAATGTTCGACGGATGCAGACCGGCTTCGCCGCCGTCCGTGCGCGTCCAGCCGGGGCGCGGGCCGGTCAGGCGCACGCCCGTGCGCGCGGAATTGTAGTGTACTTCCCAATCGGTAGCGAAGAATTCCTCGATGTATTCGGGCTTGAAAAACTCGGGCGCTCCATGGGGACCCGAGAGTACGGCGATGGTCCAGCTTTCGCCGTATTCGGGAACCAGTTCCCCCGGGGCCGACTGAACCGGGGTGCCGACGCTTTGCATCCCATCGCGCGCAAGGCGCAGCATATCGCCGACCTGCAGTACGCGCCCGGCGTGGCCGCCGAAACCGCCCAGGTCGAAGGTCGCCGCGCTGCCCTGAAATTTCGCCACGTCGAAGCCGCCGGCGACGCTTAAATAAGCGCGCGCGCCATGGCCCTCCACCGCGCCCAGCTTGAGGACATCTCCCGGCGAAACCTCCAACGTCTCCCACCAGGTAACTTCGCGGGAACCGTCGGGGCCGTTCAAGGCCGCTTGCATGCGCGCGCCGGTAAGGCAAATGCGCGCGGGCGCATGAAACTTGAGCGTGGGACCGAGCACGGTCATCTCCAGTCCCGGAGTGCTTTCGTCATTGCCCAGCAGGCGATTTCCCAATCGCAACGCGTAGGCGTCCATGGGTCCCGAGGGCGGCACCCCTACCCGCCAGCCGCCCACGCGGCCGGGATAGTCCTGAACGGCGGTAAGCATGCCGGGCGAAAGCACTTCGACGCGATTGGCCTGGTAGGAGAAATCGCCCAGCATGCGCGTCCAGACGTCCCCCGCGCGAAAATTCGGCGAATCGATAATTTCGCTTAGATAGTCCAGATTGGTTTCAATGCCCAGGATGCGGGTTTCGCCCAGGGCCTGGTGGAGGCGATTGATGGCGGCTTCGCGGCTGTCCGCCGCGGCCATGACCTTGGCCAGCATGGGATCGTAGTAGGGACTGACCTCGGTGCCGCTTTCTATCCAACCATCCACGCGAACGTCCTCGGGAAAGGAAACCAGATCCAATCGCCCTGAGTCCGGACGAAAGTCCCGCGCGGGGTCTTCCGCGTAGACGCGGGCCTGGATGGAGAACTTTCGATCCCGGGGAGCCTGATACGACTGAATAAAGTCGCTTTCGCCGGCGGCCAGGCGCACCATCCATTCCACCAGGTCAATGCCGGTTACGTTTTCGGTGACGCCGTGTTCCACCTGCAGGCGCGTATTTACTTCCAGAAAATAAGGCTCCTGGCGGGCTACGTCGTACACGAACTCTACCGTTCCGGCCGAGCGATACTTCAGGCTTTCGCCCAGGCGAACGGACGCGGCGAACAGACTTTCGCGCAGGGCGTCGGAAATACCGGGCGCGGGCGTTTCCTCAATGACTTTTTGATTGCGGCGCTGGACGGAACAATCCCGATCCCCCAGGGCCAGCACTCGACCGGCGCCGTCGCCGAAAATCTGCACCTCGATGTGGCGAGCGCGTTCGATGTAGCGCTCCAGAAAAATACCGTCCGCCGCGAAATTGCTCCGGCCCAGTTCGCGCACGGTTTGGAATTCCTTGCGCACCGAATCATCATCGCCGCACAGGCGCATGCCGATCCCGCCGCCCCCGGCCGTGCTCTTGAGCATCACCGGATAGCCCACGGCCCGGGCTCGTTCCACGGCTTCGTCGACGCTTTCCAATAGACCGGTTCCGGGCAAGAGCGGCACGCGACTTTTTTCCGCCAGGTCTCGGGCTTCGTGTTTGAGACCGAAACGACGGATTTGGTCCGGCGTGGGACCGATAAAGGCAATGCCCGCGGATTCGCATGCCTGCGCGAAGTCCGCGTTCTCACTCAAGAACCCGTAGCCGGGGTGAATCGCCTGGGCGCCGCTTTCGCGCGCGATTTCCAGCACGCGCTCGTGCCGTAGATAGTTTTCGGCCGGCAGGGTTCCGCCCAGGGCATGGGCTTCTCCGGCTTCGCGCACGTGGGGGGCGCCCCTGTCCGCGTCCGAATACAGCGCCGCGGACGCGATGCCCATCTTATCGAGCGTCTTTATGATTCGTCGGGCGATTTCGCCGCGGTTCGCGATGAGTACTTTCTTAAACACGTCGTCAATCCCAGATCAAAACTTCCACCGGAGTGGGGTTGTAGGCATTGCAGGGATTGTTCAACTGGGGACAATTGGAAATCAGGATGTAGACGTCCATCTCCGCGCGCAGCTCGACATATTTGCCCGAGTCCGAAATCCCGTCTTCGAATTTCAACCCGCCCTCCGGCGTCACCGGCACGTTCATGAAGAAATTAATGTTACTGGTGATGTCGCGCTTATTCAAATCGCCGATGGGACCGGGACCGCCGTGCTTGATGATGCCCAGCAGAAACGAATCACGGCAGTTGTGCATGAATTTCTTTTCGAGATCATAGCGAATCATATTGCTCTCGGCGGCGCAGGCCCCGCCCAGGGTATCGTGCCTCCCGCAGGTGTCCGCCGTGATGGTCAACATAACATTGCCCTGATTGGAATACAGCTTCGTCCCGGTCGTCAGATAGATATTGCCCTGGCGGCGAATGGTATCCACGGACGAATACCGCTCCAGGGGATCGGCCGCGCTGTAGAAAAGCGTGTCCGCCGCCTGATTGCCCTTGAGATCCAGGATGCGCACGGTCTGTTCTTTTTTAACTTCGCGCATGAAGGGTTCGCCCGCTTTCACGACTTCGCGGAAATTCGCGTCGTCCATTTTCAATGTGCTTTCAGTCAGATTCGCGGCCATGGTGATTGCTCGTTTGAAGATATTTTTGCTTTGATTGTCGCGGCGATTATTTTGGTTCCGTGTAGTCGCCTCTGTTAATCACGAAAAGGCGCCTGCGCGAAATAGGCGATGGTATTGCGATAGCCCCGATCGTTCTCCGGCCGACTCAAGCGACAGGGGTCGTCGGGCCCGCCGCCGTAGCCGGATCTCCACACGGTCATGCGTACTTTGCCGGTTGGATAGGTTCCGCCGGGCGCCAGGGGATGGGGACAAGAGTTCAATACGGCCACGACGTTCATCTCGGCGCGCAGATCCACGAAATCGCCCGCTTTCGAATTGTCCGACACGTAGGACATATTGCCGTCATTGTCCACAACGACCTTGCTGAAAAAGTTTATGTTGGGCACGAGATCGCGCTGGTCCAGGCCCCAGCGCCCGAGTTGCATTAAGAAGGAATCGCGTCCATTGCGATAGTAGTCATTGTGGTGATCCTGATAATCATGGAGGCCGTATTTTTCCTCGATGTCTTTCGCGTCCGTGGTTCCGCTGATGGCGTCGTGCCAGCCGCAGGTATCCTCGGGAATGGAAACAAGGATGCGCCCCATGTCCGAGTAACAACAGTAGCCCTTGCGAAGATGGGAGATGTACTGGGCTTTCAAGGTGTCCGGCATGTTGTAACGTTCGGTCTTTTCTTCCTGGTTAAAGAAAAGCGCGCCGACGTTCGCGCCGCCCGAAAGATCCGTCAGGCGCAGGGAATAACCGCGCTTGAGCACCAGGGACCAGTGTGCTCCCGGAGGCAGGTCTTCTTCGTGAACGATTAATTCGGAAGGGATGGTGGAACTCATGATAAACTCGTCTCTTTACCCGCCGCGCTTTACTTTTGCTTCGCTTCCAGCCGCGCTTGCTTTTTTTCTTCCTTCTTTTCGAGGGTCACCAGTTTTTCCAGCATTTCATTGCGACCGTCGAGAGCCTCGGCCTGACCGTGCAGGAGGTCCAGCAACTCTCGCTTGAGCTTTTGAAAACCCGGCTTCATCTTCACGCCGAAATCGGGCGTCTGGGGAAAAGGAACCTCTATATCCTCGATGACTCGCCCGGGGCGACGGGAAAATACAAGCACGCGCGTGCCGAGAAAAATCGCCTCATCCACGTCGTGGGTGACGAAGACCACCGTGGTCTTTTCCCGCTCGGCGAGTAAGAGCAGCAGCTCCTGCATTTCTTCCCGGGTCTGGGAATCCAGGGCCCCGAAGGGTTCGTCCATGAGCATGACGGCGGGGCGATTCACGAGCGTTCGCGCGATGGCCACGCGTTGCTTCATACCCCCCGAAAGATGGCGAGGATACGCATTCTTGAATTTCTTGAGCCCCATCAATTCCAGCAGGGAGTCGACACGCGCCACCCGATCGAACGCCTCCCCCGCGGAAGCTTCGACCTTGTTTTGTTGCAGGCCCAGGGAGAAGGCCGCGTTTTCGCGTACGGTCAACCAGGGAAAAAGAGTGTAGTTCTGAAAGACCAGGCCCCGTTCGCGCCCCGGTCCGGTGACCAGCTTTCCGTCCAGGCGAATTTCGCCGCTGGTGGGTTCTTCCAGACCGGCCAGCATGTAGAGCAAGGTGGACTTGCCGCAGCCCGACGGCCCCAGCAGACAGATGAATTCGCCGTTGCCGATTTCAAAACTGGTGGGCGAAAGCGCGGCCACGTCGCCGTCTTTAGACGGGAAGACCTTACCAATGCCGTCGATTTGTAAACGCATAATAAGATGACTCCGTCAGCTCTTCGTCGTCTCCGCCCAGTCGAAGGCCCATTGATTAAATCTGCGAAAGATGTAGTCAAGCAGCAATCCGAGCAGACCCAGCAGAATCAGATACACATACATTTCCGAGATTTGCTTATAACGATAAAAGCGCAGGATGCGATAGCCCAGTCCTTCGCCCGCGGCGATGAGCTCGGCCACCACCAGATAGGTCCAGGCCCAACCATTGCACAGGCGCAGGGCGTCGAAGATACCCGGCAAGGCGGCGCGAGTGAGCACCTGTCCCAGCACCTCACGGCGATTAGCGCCCAGGGTATAAGATACCTGAACCAGCTCATAGGGCACGCGACGAACCTCGTCGGCCACCATGAGGACCAGTTGAAAGAAAACGCCCACGAAGATCAGCATGACCTTGGGGCTTTCGCCAATGCCGAAGAATACCATCAACAGCGGTATCAAGGCCGGCACGGGCACGTAGCGCGCGAATTCCGTCAGGGGCTGCACGATCGCCTCGAAAAAACGAAAGCCGCCGATGAGCACTCCCAGCGGCAAGGCGATGATCGCCGCCAGCAAAAAGCCGCCCGTCACGCGCAGAAAGGAGTAATAAAAATCGCTCCAGAGATAGTCGGATTGAAATATCGCCGCGGCCGCCTCCGCGAGACGACCGGGCGTGGGAACGAAATGGGCGTTCACGAAGCTCTGGTGACTGAACCACCAGTACATCCCGAACGCCGCGACGAAACCGGCGGCCACCAGCATTCGCAACGCGCGCGGCGGAAGTTGCCGTCTGAGTTCGAATAGTTTCATATGACCGCCGATTAAGTTAAGGTTTCGCTTCGACTTACTTCTTGATGGCCGTTACGAAGGACGCGTCGATGGCCGGCTCGAATGCCGGAGCTTCCTTGATCTTCAGGGCCGGAACCT
>CAZGYS010000282.1:0-8163 GCA_964530305.1 uncultured Leptospiraceae bacterium | reverse complement strand
CCCCAGTATTCGCCGGTCAGGTCCAGTCCGCTCAGGGGCCCGGCGGTCACGGTTGAGAAAAAGACGGCATGGCCGGGTTCCGGTCGAAGAAAAGCCGTTTCGTCACGAAGCAATGTGCGCATGGACGACATACGCGGGCCGTGAAAGGCGGAGCGGGTACGTAGCAGGCGCGAGCGGGCGCCCATATCGTTCAGCAGGGCTCGACATTCACGCATGGCGCGAGTGTCTCCGGAGAAAACCATGGTATCCGGACTATTGATTGCGGCAATGCCTACGCGTCCCTCCAGGGTTTCCAGAATCCTGGCCGCGGCGGCTTCGGAAATTTCCGCTTCCACCATGCGTCCGCGATACCGGGGATCGGACATCAGCTTGCCGCGCAAATGGACGAGTCGCAGCGCGTTTTCAAGGGTGAGCATTCCGGCCGCGTGAGCCGCGGCGATTTCACCCACGCTGTGTCCCATTACGGCGGCGGGTTGTAGTCCCCGGTTTTTGAGCAGGGCCGTCAGGGAAGTTTGTACCGCGAATAGACAAGCCTGAACTTCACTGGTCTTCGTCAGGCTCCTTTCGCCTGCTTGCCCCCGCAGCTTTTCGAGAATGGACCAGCCCGAGTAATCTTGAAAAATCCCATCGCAAAGGCGCATCATGCGACGAAATTCTTCCAGGCGAAACAGTTCCAGCCCCATGCGCGGCCATTCGGATCCTTGGCCCGAATAGACGAAGACGGGCTCGGTTGGTTTGATGGGGCGAGCCGGAGCTTCCCCGGGAATCGATAAAAATTGTTCCAGGCGCGTTTCCAGTTCGGAGCCGGTCGTGATGCTTGCCGCCCAGCGATGCTCCATGTGTTCACGATGCCGGGCCTGGGTCATGCAAATATCCCGGGGGGCCGGATTGCGTTCACGCAGGAATTCCAGGCTTTGCTTCGCGCGCGCTCGAAGGGCTTCCGGGCTCCCGGCGGAGAGAGTAAACAGGTAGGGCCGACTTTCGCCGGAGTCCCCGGGAACATGCGTCGTTCGCGACAGCCATTCGCGCCGGGTATTTTCCAGTACGGCGACGGCGCTTTCATCGCGACGCAGGGATGGCAGAACCAGGGCGTCGGCATGGGCGTCGCTGATGGGATGGGCGAGTACCGGATGAGCGCTTAACTCGATGAACGTTTGGACGCCTTCCTCAAGGAGCTTGTCCACGCCCAGATCGAAACGAACGCAATCGCGCAGATTACGCGCCCAGTAGTAGGCGTCCAGTTCCGGTCCGAGTCTTCGGCGACCATCCAGGGGAGAAAAGAAGGGGAGGTCCGCCGGAGCGGGGTGAATATTGCGCAGGGCCTGGAAGAACTCCTCCTTGAGCTCATCCATGCCGGGTCCATGGGCGGCGAAGTCCACTCTTACCCGTGACGGCTCCGCGGCTTCCATTCTCAGGCGGGCAATGAGTTCCTCCAGAATATCGTTTTCGCCGGAAAAAACCATGTCGCGAGGTCCGTTTACGGCGGCGATGGTTACGGTGGGAAAATCGGCGACGATGGATTCGGCGAGGGCCGGGTTGGCCTTCGCGTGTACGAGTCCGCCGCGTCCGCTGGCGCGCGCCTGGAGGCGTCCACGATGATAGGCGATTTCCATGGCCTGTTCTTCAGTCAGTATGCCCGCGAAGCAGGCCGCGGCGGGTTCGCCTCCGCTGTGACCCAGAACGGCGAAGGGTATGATTCCGTTTTCGCGGTGAATATCCGCCAGCCCCAGTTGGACGGCCGTCATGACGGGCTGCATGATCTCCGTGCGATGAAGGTTCTCGCCCGTGACTAGTTCGTCCAGGAGGGACCAGTCCGCGAAACGAGCCAGGAGCGCGTCGCATCGCGCCAGCCGAGCGTGAAACTCCGGTCGAGCGGTCGGCAGTTCACGGGCCATGCCGCTCCATTGATGTCCGCCGCCGGAAAAAATGAAAGCCGTCTTTGCCGAATTCGCGTCGCGCCCGTTAGCGCGTGAGCCGGCGGGCGGGTCTGTTTGAGGAATACGCGCATCGCCGAAGGCTTGTAAAATTACATGCGCGTTGGTGCCGCCGAAACCGAAGGAACTGACGCCCGCCGCCGGCGGAGCCGGGGTGTCCGGCCAGGGCGAATTTTCGCGCTGCACTTGAATACGAAGGGCGTCGAAATCAATGTGGGGATTGGGCGCGCGAAAGTGCAAACTTGCCGGCAATCGGCGGTGATGCAGGGCCAGCGCCGTCTTGATGAATCCGGCGATGCCCGCGGCGGCTTCCAGGTGCCCGAGATTCGTCTTTACGGAACCGATTCGCAGGGGCTCTCGTCGGGGGGTACCGTAGACGGACCCGAGGGCGTTCGCTTCGATGGGGTCTCCCAGGCGAGTGCCCGTGCCGTGAGCTTCAACGTATTGTACGTCCTCCGGTTCAAGTCCGGCCGACGCGAGTGCGCCGCGGATCACGTCCCGTTGGGCTCGGGTACTGGGCGCGGTCAAGCCGTTGGAGGCGCCGTCATTATTTACGGCGCTGCCTCGGATCAAGCAATAGATGGAGTCACCGTCGCGAAGGGCATGGGAGAGCGGCTTAAGAATCACCAGTCCCGCTCCTTCGCCGCGCGCGTAGCCGTCCGCGGCCGCGTCGAAAGCGGCGCAACGATCAGCGGGGGAAAGCGCTCCGAAACGTTCCATGGCGCGTTCCGAGTGTTCGGTAAGGAAAAGACTTACGCCTCCGGCCATGGCCAGATCGATTTCGCCCGAGCGAAGATATTGCATGGCGGTATGAAGAGCTACCAGCGAAGACGAGCAGGCTGTATTGAGCGTTAATGCCGGTCCTGCGAGACCGAGAAAATACGCGATGCGCGCGGATATGATGCTGTTGTCGCCGCCCACCGCCGAGTGAGCGGTCAAATCGTCATGGTCGCGATGATAATCATTCCACATGGCTCCCATGAATACGCCGGCCGGTTTTCCCCGCAGGGACGACGGGATGATACCGGCGTCTTCCAGGCTTTCCCAGCTGAGTTCCAGCATGAGTCTTTGCTGGGGATCCATCTGCGCCGCCTCGGCCGGACTAATATTGAAGAAGGCTTCATCGAAGCCATGGATTTCGCGCAATCGCCCCGCGCGACGGGAACGTTCCCGCGAAGCTGCTTCCCCGTTTCGCGTCTCGCGAACTTCCTCGGCGGTAAGCGTATCCGTACCATCCAGTAGTATTTCCCAGTATTTGTGCGGGTCGTTCGCTTCGCCGGGAAAACGACAGGACATACCGACTACGGCGATGGGTTCGGGAGTCGACGGCCTGCTTTTTTGCCGGAGTGTAGGGTTGGCTGTTTTTTCACCCGCCAGATACGCGCTTAAAGTCGCGATCGTGGGATGCTCCCAGAGCAGGGTGGCGGGAAGCGTCCGGCCCAGATGTCGTGCAAGCCGCGACGTTAACGTCGTCGTGGAACTCGAATCCAGATAACGACTGAACGCCGTTCGCGCGTCCAGTTCGTCCGGATTCGCGCCGCGCATATTCGCGATCTCGGAAATTAACCAGTTTTCGATGGAATCAAGGGTGTTCGCATTCGCCATGGCCGCAGTTCTCCCCGGGTAGCGAGCTTTTTTAAGCTCACTACCGATTACTTACTCTTCCGCTCATCGTCGACTGAGAGCGGAGCTGTTAGCAAGGCCGGAACCAATTGTTAGGTTTCTGTTTGAAGCGCGGAATTTTTTTTCTGGTCTATATATTTTATGGTACCCGGCGCGTGGACGACCATTATGCGATAACCCTTTCGATATATAAGAAAATTTCGTTAGAAGAAGTGGGCAAGCTTATTTTTAGAAAGATCTCTGATTTTCGCGCAACGGCCGCGAGCGAATTAACTTCGCGAATTGCATGCCGCGGATTTCTACCTTGCGTCACGCGAAGACGTAGAATCCGACAGGTAATATTACAGTATTTACAATTTAACTTTTTAAGTTAGTAACGAGCGTTACGGGATTTGGTCGCGGGAATTAAAGGCGGCGAATTCGCCGCGTCGAGCTTCGCCGTCGAGTTCCAGTACGCGCGCCGAGGACAGCAATTTCCGGGGGGCCGTGAGGGAACCGGCCCGCGCCAGCAGTTCGGGCGTATACAGGGCACAGAGGGGTTCCAGGCGTTCGCCCACGCGAAAAACCGCGGCTTCATGGCCCGGCGCCGCTTCGCGAAAGGCGTCCAGCAGAAGCCTCAGGGTGTCGCTGGAGATTTTGATCATATCGCACGCCAGGACCAGCAGGTTTCGCGTCGGGTGTAGTTCATGAACGCTCAATATGCCGCGCAGGGGGCCGGCGTCGGGTTCCCGGTCGACGATGTAGGCCTGTCCGGGGAATACGGACGGGTAACTCTTTTCCTGCGCCGCATTAATGGACAGGATCACGTCCAGGCCGAGTTCTCGTAGAACGACCAGTCCTCTTTCGGACCAGACGGAGTAGGCCGGACTTTCCTCTAAAGGGAGTAGACCCTTGTCCGTACCCATGCGGCGACTTTCCCCACCGCAGAGCACGACTCCGAGGGTCGAAGCCCGCATTGAGTTCACTTTTGCGATTCCGCGGTCAGGTAGCGCCCCATGCCGCTGGTTCGGTATTCGCGCATGCCGTTTTTCGCTTCAATATCACGGACCAACAGCAGGGCTTCATAACCGGGCAGGGACTCGATCAAACGCAGACCCCGGCGGACATCCATGACCAGCAGGGCCGTGGCCAATCCGTCCGCGCGTCCGCATTTCGGACCGACGATGGTAGCCGAAACGACGCCGGCGCGGCTCGGGTGGCCCGTTCGCGGATCGATTATGTGACTGAATCGTCTCTCGCCGACCTTGAAGTAGTTGCGATAGTCGCCCGAGGTTGCCAGGGCGCGATTGTTTAGATAAGCCACGGCGTAGGCGCGACGACCACCGCGGCCATAGTCGGGGGCCTCGATGCCGATACGCCAGTTTCGGCGGCCGGCCGGCGGTCGACCCACGCGAACTTCGCCCCCGATTTCAACCATGACCGCGGCATGGCCGGCTTTTTTCAGGGCTTCGAATACGAGATCGGCTCCATAGCCCTTGGCGATGGCGCTCAAATTAAGAGTGAGTTCCGGATGATTCTTGCGCACGCTTGCGCCATTGAGTCGTAAACGGCGATAGCCCGTTCGCTTGAGGACCCGTCGAATCGCCGCGGCATCCGGTAGGCCGTCATCGGGTTTACGCTTTCGCGCGCCGAAGCCCCATAGCTCCACGAGTCCGCCGACGGTGGGATCAAAGGCGCCGCCCGTAAGGCGGGCGATTTCCAGCGCGTCTCCAATGATTTCGCCGGCCGGGGGATAGGCGAAGCGAAAGGGACGCATGGAGCGCGATGCGTTGAAACGCGAAATCTCGCTATCGGGTTTCCAGTTGGAAAGGGCCAGGTCCAGCGCATCCAATCGCCCCTGGATCAACCCTCGGAGTTGTTGCTCATCCAGCTTTTCGTTTTCCCGGGCGATGCGCACCTGGTAGGAAGTACCCATGGTACGACCGCGGATTACCAGGACGCCGTCGGTCTTAGGCCCGCCCGGTCCGCAGGCGAAAGCGCAAGGTAGCAGGCAAATCGCACAGGCGAAGATGAGCCGACGCATGGCGCTACGCAAAAAATCCGGCGAACAGTCGCCGGATTTTCGCGCCGTGAGGCTGTGGGAAATCGCTTTCAACCGAAATCGTCGAAATCGATCATTTCGCGTTCGACGCCCATATCGTAGAGCATCTTCTGAACGGCCGAAAGCATCATGGGAGGACCACAGAGATAGTATTCGATCTCCGTGGGATCTTCGTGGTCCTTCAGGTAATGTTCCTGCACTACCTGATGGATAAAGCCGGTGTGACCGGTCCAATTGTCCTCGGGCAGGGGCTCGGAGAGCGCCACGTGCATCTTGAAGTTGGGGTACTCCTTTTCCAGACGCGCGAAGTCTTCCATGTAGAACATTTCACGCAGGGAGCGAGCACCATACCAGTAGGAGATCTTGCGGGTGACTTTCTTGGTCTCCAGCAGGTCCATGATATGGCTGCGGAGGGGAGCCATGCCGGCGCCGCCGCCGATGTAGACCATTTCGCGCTCGGTTTCCTTGGCGAAGAATTCGCCGTAGGGACCACTCACGACCACCTTGTCTCCGGGCTTCAGGTTGAAGACGTAGGAAGAACAAATACCGGGAGGCACGTCCAGGCCGGGGGGCGGCGTGGCGATGCGGATGTTGAACATGATGATGTTACCTTCCGCCGGGTGGTTGGCCATGGAATAGGCGCGGAAGATTTCCTCATCGTTCTTAACTTTGTAACGCCAGAGATCGTACTTGTCCCAGTCGGGATGGTATTCTTTCTGAATTTCGAAGTTCTTGAAATCGATATTGTACTTGGGAACGTCGATCTGGATGTAGCCGCCGGCCTTGAAGTCGATAACCTGACCATCGTCCAGGTCCAGGACCAGTTCCTTGATGAAGGTGGCCACGTTCTCGTTGGAGCGAACCGTACAGTTGAATTTCTGAATGCTGAAGACTTCGTCGGGAACCTTGATGTCCATGTCCCCTTTCACCTTCACCTGGCAGGTGAGGCGCCACTTGTCCTTCACTTCATTGCGCGTGAAATGACCGACTTCCGTGGGCAGGATATCTCCCGCGCCGTCGAAGATCTGGCATTTGCACATGGCGCAGGTGCCGCCGCCGCCGCAGGCCGAAGGCAGGTAGATGCCCGCTTCGGACAAGGCCGTCAGCAAGGTGCCGCCGGGTTTCGTTTCCAGGCTCTTGGAGTCGTCTCCATTGATGCGAATCTTAATACTGCCCGAGGGAACCAGCTTGGCTTCCAGGGCGGCGATGATTGTCACCAGCGCGAGAATTACGCCCGTAAAGACGACCACGCTCAATCCGATGATTAAAGTATTTTCCATTTAGTTCTTCCGTTCTATATACGTGCTGTTTAGCTGCTAGCGGTTCAGATACTTGCGGTTTAGATATTGATACCCACGAAGCACATGAACCCAATCGCCATGAGTCCGGTCAGGATCATGGTGATGCCCAATCCGCGCAATCCAGGGGGCACGTCCGAATAACGAATCTTCGTGCGAATGGCGGCCATGGAGACAATCGCCAGCATGAAGCCCACGCCGGAGAACAGGCCGAATACCGTCGACTCCGCGAAGGTATAGCCGATTTGACCCGTGGAGGGCGAAGTCTTGGTGCCCATGAACAGCGACGTTCCAAGGATAGCGCAGTTCACGGCGATGAGCGGCAGAAAGATACCCAGCGACGCGTAGAGAGTCGGCGAAGCCTTGTCGATGACCATCTCAACGACCTGAACCATGGCCGCGATAACGGCGATGTAGGTGATGAACTGCAGGAAGCTCAAGTCAACGGTGGGCAGACCGGCCCAGGCCAGCGCGCCGTCACCCAGCAGGTAGTGATTGATGAGCCAGTTGGCCGGAGCGGTGATGCCGAGAACGAATACTACGGCGAAACCCAGGCCCACCGCGGTTTCGATCTTCTTGGAGACCGCGAGAAAGGAACACATCCCGAGAAAGAAGGCCAGCAGGATGTTTTCGATAAAGACCGATTTAATGGCGATGCTTATGAGTCCTTCCATCTTATGCCTCCTCGTATTTGTTGGAAATGGTGCGCTGGATCCAGATGATCAGACCCAGGATGATGAACGCGCCGGGCGGCAGAATCATGAGACCCATGTTCTTGTAACCCAGGTTGTAGATGAATTCAGGGATGACCTTGAAACCGAACAGGCTGCCGTTCCCCAGCAGTTCGCGTCCGAAAGCAACCATCAGCAGGATTACCGAGTAACCCAGCGCGTTGCCCAGTCCGTCCAGGAAAGAAGGCCACGGTTTGTTGGCCATGGCGAAACCTTCCGCGCGTCCCAGCAGGATGCAGTTCGTGATAATCAAGCCCACGAATACGGAGAGCTGCTTGCTCATTTCGAAGAGGTAAGCCTTGAGAATCTGGTCGGTTAGAATTACCAGCGACGCGATGACGGCCAGCATGACGATGATGCGAATCTTACCGGGAATCCAGTTGCGCATCAGCGAAACGATGGTGTTCGACAGCGTAAGTACGGCGATTACCGCGCCGCACATCACCAGCGAAGTGGTCATCTGAGTCGTTACCGCCAGAGCGGAACAAATGCCCAGGACCTGAAGAGTAATGGGGTTATTGTCCCAGAGGGGATCC
>CAZGYS010000281.1:0-8166 GCA_964530305.1 uncultured Leptospiraceae bacterium | reverse complement strand
GCTGATCCCGGACTTGTTCGGCGGGAGAAGACCGGGGCGATTGGGGATAGGCGAACTGGTTTTCGTGAAAATAGACCGCCGTCGGAACTCCTACAAGGCGGTCGCGGGTCAAGGCCAGGAAATTGCCCAGGGCGAGCATGTCGGTGGCCAGGACCAGGTCGGGCGAGAAGTCCAGCTCGCGGAAGCGCCGGGCCAGATAAATGGCGCCCCCCTGCATGCGCCATTTCCAGTGTTTACCGGGCATGGACAGAATTCGGATGTCATGGGCGCTGTGGCGGACGAGTCCCTGGGCCCAATCCCGATGAGATCCGGAAAAAAATGGCTCAATGAGGAGGATTTTCATGAAAATATTGCCGGCAAAAATCGCCCGAAAAGGCCTCCCAGCCTTAAAAAATACTTGTCCAGGGCCGATATCTTGTAGTACCTTCTGCAGAGAGATTGAGTCTCAATAACACTATTAAGTTGACAGAGAATCATTCTCAATAACATTTGGCGTACCCGAGGGCTGGCGCGATGTATGTTTGTATCTGTCATGCTGTAAATGAAAAGAAGATCAAGGAGCACCTGGATCAGGGCGCCTCACACGCGGATCTCCGCCGGCGTCTGGGCGTGGGTTCCAGTTGCGGCAAGTGCCACAACTTTGTTTGCCAGTTGATCGAAAGAGAACGCGGCGCCGCCGTTTCCTCGTAAGCGCCCCGCGGAATGCTTCTCCCGTCAGGTGGAGCGCTTGAATAGACTTCGCGCTCCCTTCACCCCTTCACCCCTTCACCTTTCGACCTTTTCACCCGTTTTACAATATTTAGATTCATTTTCAATATCACCCCGGAAGCGCCTGTAGCATATTAAAGGGTGGACCCGCGGCCGATCCTTGGCGACTCTGGATGCATGAAAGGTGACCCTAAAGTAATCGAATTTCTGAATCATGTCCTTCGCAATGAACTGACCGCCATCAACCAGTACTTCCTGCATTCTCGAATGCTCAAGGATTGGGGAATGACCAAATTGGCCGGTTATGAATACAAAGAGTCCATTGATGAAATGAAGCATGCCGACTCGTGCATCGAGCGTATTCTCTTCCTGGAAGGCCTGCCCAATTTGCAGGACCTGAACCGGCTTCGCATCGGCGAAAATACCGAGGAACTGCTCAAGGCGGACCTGGCCCTGGAAATGGACGCGCTACCCGTCCTCAAGGATGCCATCGTCTACTGCGAATCGGTAAAAGACTTTGTAAGTCGCGATCTGTTCGAAAGTATTCTCTCCAGCGAAGAAGAGCACGTCGAATTCCTGGAAACGCAACTGGGCCTCATCGAAAAGATGGGTCTGCAGAATTACGTGCAACTGCAAACCGAACCGGCCGAAGGCTAATCAAGCCGGCTCCCATTTAAGTGAAGCGTCCGGTTGCGCGAAAGCGCGCTGGGCGATTTCGTTCAGCGCAGGAGCGCCGGTTCGAATTGTTTTGGCGGCGCCGCCATGGCTCCGGTCGTCTTGCCCGCGTTCCTTCGCGGCACCAGCACGAAGATTCTTCCCCGCGTATTAAATCGCCAGGCCCTTTGCTCAGCGTTCGGGCCTGAACCGAAGTAGAGGTCCGCTCGCCCGTGACCTTTGATGGCTGAGCCCGAATCCTGCACGAAAGCAAAACGACCCCGCGCCGGAGCGCCCGGGGCATCGGAGACCTTGATGTAAACCAGCGCGCCCCGGGGAAACAGGCGCGGATCCATGGCCACCGAATGTCCGGCCGTCAGGGGCGCGCCCATATCGCCTTTGGCGCCGCCGCGAACCTTCCGAAAGAAAACGAAGCGTGGGTTCGCGTTCATGACCGTTTCGCGCAGGTCCGGGCGACTCAACAGGTAGCGTTTAATTCCGGCGCGGGTAAAATCGCATTTGCCCTTGAGGTGGGAGTAGAGCGAGCGATAGGGGCGGCCATTGTCGGCCGCGTATCCTAGGCGCGTCATGCGACCGGCTTCGTCGCGGATCAGGCCGCCGCCCTGTAATTGAAAGAAGTGGAAGTCCACGTCATTGGCGTAGTACAGGCGACGCGCGGCGAAGTTGGAAGCGCGCGTGATTTCGCGCCGAGAGAAATAAGGCACCAGGCGATTGCCCAGCAGGCGCCCCCGCAGGCGTTCGCCGCCGCCCCCTTTTCCCGCGGTTCGAAAGAGCCCGGTATTTACGTCGATGAGATCCCGGGGGCGTCCATAGACGGGCGTGTTGAAATGCGTGTCGCGGGCGGCGCGTACTTCCATGAAGGGATCGTAGTATCCGGTTAAGTGCGCATCGCCCCGCTTGCCGCGAGTTTCCAGAAACTTGAATCGTCGGTGCAAGTTCTCTTCCAGGGCGACTCCCCGGTGCGTGTTGAGCAATGCGCGAAACAGCTTCAAGGAGCGCAGGACTTCGCCGGCTTCCCGGGTTCGCCGGCTTTTTTCGCGGACGTCCAGATCCTGCTTACGCGCGATGCGAACCAGGCGTTGTTCCAACCGTTGAATGGAATGCTTCAAGGCGCGGCGAGTTCCCGGGGCGTGGGCGGGCATCAGCCGTAGCGGACCCGGCGCTCCCGGGTAGAGGCCCGGCTTATGCGAAGAATCTTCGGCCGGCAATGGGACGGCCGCCGGCAAAAAAATCGCCCCGGCGACAACACCGGCTGGAATGATCGCGAAGCGCCCGTTCATGCCCTTAATATCGGCCTGAAGGGACGCGGTTTCAAGAGGGGGCCGGGCTCAAGCGGGACCCGGGCTGAATCACTCGGTGTCGGTTTCCAGATACCGTTCCAGGCCCTGAATGAATTCGTCCGGCATGCGGGTAGGGCGACCGGTGGTGAAGTCGATGTAGATGTGCTTGCTGATCCCCGTGCCCACGCAAGCGCCCTTTTCATTCCACATGGAACACGCCAGCGTAAAAGTGCGACTGGCCACTTCGACGATGCCCACCGTGATTTCCAGTTCGGACGGATAAAAGACCTGACCGCGATAGTCGAATTCCAGGCGACTGATCACCGAACCCCGTTCCTTCGGTCGCTGGTAGGTGCTCGTCTTTGCCAGGTTCATGAAGAACTCCGCGCGGGCCGTCTCGAAATAGCGATTGAACGAGACATTATTCACGTGTCCCAGCGCGTCCATATCGCCCCAGGCGACTTTCAACTGGTAGGTGTAGCCGTAACGGCGATGGCCTTTTTTCGCGGAGGTTTTCTTACTCATGCTCCACGTTTTTGGGCGTGGTGGGCAATCGCCATAAATAAATAATCACGCCCAGACCGATGAGCCCCACCAGGATTTTCACGGCCATGACGGGAATGAAGAAATACACGGACGTGCCCACGGTCACGATGATCATTGCAATGGCGATGATCTTCGCGCGCAGGGGGACGGTGCCTTCCTTGCGCCAGCGATGCAGCAAGGGCCCGAACCAGCGATTGTTCATCAGCCAGTTGTAGAAACGCACCGACGAATTCGCGTAGCAGGCCGCGGCCAGCAGGATCAAGGGCGTCGTCGGCAGGATGGGCAGAAAGATGCCGACGATGCCCAGGCCCAGGGCGATGGTACCGGCGCCGATCAGGGAATAGCGCACCCAGGGCGAACGATGCAGGGTCACTTCATCGCTGTAGTCCCGGGGGCCGTCCTCCGCCTGTGCTTTATAGGGGGTGTCCTTCATCTCGGAAATTTCATCCTCGTTCCATACACTCAACGTATTCACGCTACAATCCGACGACGCAGTCCGTGGTGACAGCACAATCTCTTTTTGCCGTGTTTACTGATGGCCGGACTAACGATCATGAATATCTCTTATCGGCGGCTCAACATCACTCGACGAATCAAATAGATATGGATGAAGATTGCCATGGGAACCTGAAAGGTACAGATCAACGTAATCGGCGGCATACCCATGAGTGTCGGGGCAGGTTCCAGTTGGATCAGGCCGAAGACGGACAGCGTAATTACATTGAGAGCGATCAACAAGTCGAGTAGCCCCAGTCCGTTCCAGGCCAGGACCGCCGTATCTCCCTTTTTCCCGCTGGAATATAAGTAACCTCCCAGGAGCAATGCTCCCGTAGCCACGGTGATGTCGAGTACGCCTGTGACGAAGCCCACGGCCAGGGGCAGCTGTCCTGCGAGGTAGAGCATAAGGTACAATGCTCCTCCAAAGCGATAGACCTGCAGAAAGACTAGAGTTGAGGTCGGAATTTCGTCGAGGAATTTCGTGAAGCCCGTGCTGCGTTTCCATGCAACGAGCAGCACGATGACCGGCCCCATGAGAGCGCCGCTGAGACCGAAGTATCCAATCAGATCTCCGTCCGTCCAAACGCCCTTTTTCTGAAAAAAGGAAACTCCGGAGAGCATCAGGCCAAGGGCCCCGAGAAACCATGCGAGAATGCCGAAACTCAACGGACGATATTTATTCCAGCTAAACAGGAAAACCGCCCCCGCAACTAAAGCGGCGATCAACGCGATAATAATTGTAGTAGTATCCATATATCTCCTCAAATCATGCTCTTTAGTGTTTACTAAATTTGCACTATCTGGAAAAGCTTAATTCAGAAGGCAAGTTCAAATTCGTAACAGCATGGAAAAGAGATGGTTCCGGATTGAAGGCGTATCGCCGGGCGAGGTCGCGGGTCCCGGGCAACCAAATTCTTGACAGGCCGCCCCGGGAGAAACCCTATCAATCCGGTATGAGTAATATATTTAGCGATAATTCCCTGTCCATCGGGAGAACGCCGCTCATCGAATTGAATCGCCTGGGCGAAACTTCCGGTGCTCGGATTCTGGCCAAGATTGAGGGACGTAATCCCGCCTATTCCGTGAAGTGCCGCATCGGCGCGGCCATGATCTGGGAGGCCGAGCAAGACGGTCGCCTGAAACCGGGGATGGAAATCATCGAACCCACGTCCGGGAACACGGGCATCGCCCTGGCGTACTGCGCCGCGGCCCGTGGCTACCGACTCACGCTCACCATGCCCGAAAGCATGAGCCTGGAACGCCGGCGGGTGCTGGAAGCCTTCGGAGCCAATCTCGTTCTTACGGACGCGCCCCGAGGTATGGCCGGAGCCATCGAAAAAGCCGAGGCCATGGTGCACGCCGAACCCGAGCGCTGGTTCATGCCCCAGCAATTTGATAACCCCGCCAATCCGGGTATCCATGAAAAGACCACCGGGCCCGAGATCTGGGAGGATACCCAGGGGGAAGTGGATGCCTTTGTGGCGGGGGTCGGCACGGGCGGCACCATCACCGGCGTGACGCGCTATCTCAAGCGTCGTATGTCGTCCGACAAAGAGCTGGTGTCCATCGCCGTGGAACCCGAAAAATCGCCGGTGCTGACTCAGACCCGGGAAGGTGTAACTCCTACACCGGGGGGGCATGCTATTCAGGGGATTGGGGCCGGGTTCGTGCCGTCCATTCTGGAACTGGACCTCATTGACCGGGTGCTGCTGGTTTCGGACGAGGAGGCCATGGAAACCGCTCGACGCCTGGCGCGAGAAGAGGGCATACTGGCCGGGATCTCGTGCGGCGCGGCCGTGGCGGCCTGTCTGCGACTGGCGGGGGAGAGCGAGTTTTCGGGTAAGACCATCGTGACGGTGTTGCCGGATTCCGGAGAGCGCTATCTTTCCACGACCTTGTTTCAAGAGCCGGTTTGACCCGAATCACCGTAGTTTCGGTCCCCCGGCGGCTCCGGCAGGGCTGGTCTAAAGAAACTTGAGTACCACGCGCGCTCGAACCGATAATGAAATGATTATGTCCATGTTTCCCGACATATCGCCTGCTTTGACCCGCTTCCGGGGCGATATCCACGATGGTTTGGCCCAGGCGCTGGGTGCGCTCCCCGAGGATCTGGCCGCCGAGTACAAGACCAATATTGAGGCGATTCAGGACGAGCCCACCCATTTGAAATCGGGCATTCAGTGGACGCTGTACAAGTACTTCCGACACGCCGGATTCCTCCAGGCCATCGTTCTATTTAACAAGAAAGTCGTTTTCTCCCTGGGCGCGGGGATCATGCCCTGGGAAGCGAAGGGAAATCGCCGTTTGCCGGAGGATCTGAAATTCCCGAGCGTTTTCAAGGCGGTGCACCACACCCAGCGGCATCGGGAGCTGGTTCTGGAGATTGAAGGCGTCATCCCCGCCGCCGTGGAAAGCATGGTGACCGGGATCCTGGAAAAGGAGATCATGCCTTTCGCCACGTCCTACTTCTTTAACATGCCCGTTCTGCGCGACAATCGCCGGATCAACGTCCTACGAGACGTGGAGGCCCGCTGCACTTCCATCGTGGAAGAGCGCCTGGATCAGGGCAAACCGGTGACCTTGACCCATTTTCGGTTCCAGGACATGCATGTGTATTTTGAGATGTCCGGTGAACATGTTACCTTCGAAATAGTCGAAAAAATACTGGCGACGATACGAGGAAATCTGAAAAAGGAAGATATTCTACTTCAGTTGTCGCCGGTCTCGTACCTGGTCCTGTCTCCGGGGGCACTGGAAAAACAAATAGCAACGCGATTCGAGAGTATCTATTTTCAGATCAACAGCCTGGTCCTCGATTACGATTTGAACGTCGCTACCGTGGAACAGGGCCCCGTGGATATGGAAGCCGTCTGGAAAGAACTCGCGGTTCGCTAGCCCGCCGGCGTCTGGGACGCACGGGGGCGCGGAGATTTCCAAATGAGCCATACTATTCTTGCCGTAGATGATTCACCCATCGTACGAAAAATGATGCAGCGTACGCTCAGTGACGGGGGCTATGAAGTCGCCCTGGCGGAGGACGGAGTCCTGGCGCTGGAGCGCTTCAAGCAGGGCGGCATAGATCTCGTCATCACCGACGTCAACATGCCCAATATGGACGGTCTGCAGTTGATTCGTGAAATCCGTAAAATCAACGAGCACGTGCCCATTCTCACCCTGACCACCGAGACCGAGGACTCCCTGAAACGAGAAGGCCAGGCCGGCGGCGCCGACGGATGGATCGTTAAACCGCCCAATGAGCGCATCATTCTGGATAAGATCAGCGGGTTGCTGTCGAGATCTTCCGAACCTCTGATCTAATACGGTGCCACTAAAGGCACGGAAGCCGCGGAAGTTTTTAGGCGATCGGGTTTGCGTGCTTGTTTAGAGCTGATCATAGTTGTTGATCGTTGGCTGGCGGAAACCAAATGCCCCGAACCCAACCACGCCTTTCAAAAAATTCCGTGCCTTCGGTGAGTTCGGTGCCCAAACCTCCGCGCCCTCCGCGTCTCCGCGGTGAAAGAACAACGGGTCGTAACCCCCTTCGTAATGTTTGACCCCTTCGACCGCCGGCGATCAATGGTCCCATGACGAAGTCCTCCCACAAACTCTGGCAGGGGCGATCCGACGGCAGCGTCGACGACATCACCATCGAGATGGGCGAATCCATCTCCCTTGATATCGAACTCTACCTGGAAGACACCTTCGGTTCCTCCGTGCACGCGCGCATGCTGCATCGCATCGGCCTATTGAACGACGGCGAACTGGATGCAATCCTGAACGGCCTGCGCACCGTGCGTTCCGAGATCGAGGCCGGGAAGATGGAACTGCGCTTCGACCTGGAAGACATTCATACCCACGTGGAGAATCGCCTGATCGAATTGACGGGAGACGCGGGGCGCAAGCTGCACACGGCTCGTTCACGCAATGACCAGGTGGCGCTGGATACGCATTTATTCGTTCGTCGCGCGTGCGCCCAAATCGCCGAGGCCCTGCGCGATTTGTGCGACGCCCTTCTGAAACGAGCGGGCGAAAATACCGCCCTCATTATTCCCGGCTACACTCACCTCCAGCCGGCGCAACCGGTTCGCTTGAGTCATCATTTGCTGGCCCATTTCTGGGGTTTCGCGCGGGACGCGGAACGCTTCGCCTGGGTGCAGGAGGAAAGCGCGCGCCTGCCGCTGGGCAGTGGAGCCATGGCGGGCGTAAACTACCAGACCGATCGTGAATTTCTCCGTAAGGAACTGGGCTTTCGCGAGATCTACCCCAATTCCATGGACGCGGTGGCCAATCGCGACCACATTCTGAACTTTCTTTTCGCTTGTTCCGTGCTGGCCGGGCATGCTTCCCGCGTGGCCGAGGAGATCATTCTGTGGAACAGCGTGGAGTATTCCTTTATTTCGCTGCCGGATTCATTGACCACCGGTTCGAGCATCATGCCCCAGAAGAAAAATCCGGACCT
>CAZGYS010000280.1:0-8176 GCA_964530305.1 uncultured Leptospiraceae bacterium | reverse complement strand
GCCGCCCATGAGGACTACTTTTAGATCCATGAGGAAGAGCTCCCGAGGCGTGTCCTTCAAGACGTAACCATCGGCGCCGGCGCGAATGGCGCGAATGATATTTTCCTCGTCCTCGAAAATCGTGAAGACCATGACCTTGAGCTCCGGGAGACTTTTCTTGATGGCGCGCACGCATTCACTGCCGTGCATGTCGGGCAGCCCCAGATCAATGATGGCCATGTCCGGCGGATCCGCGACGATTCGCTCCACGCCGGCCTTGCCGGTATCCAGGCAAGCCTTGATTTCGTAGCCTGAATCACCGGACAGGATTTTCCGCAGATGCGCCGCCACGCCCGCGTCGTCCTCGATGATGGAAACCTTAATGACGGGTTCCTTGCTCATGGATTGCGATTTCGTCACGGGAATCAAGACCACGCAAGCTTTTTTCCGGGACCTTCCATAAGCTTCCGGAAGGCTTGACGCTCCCGGCACGTCGAGTATCAGGTAGGCATGGGCGATTTCTGGGAGCGCGCCAATCGGTACCGATTCCGAATCATGCTGTTGATCACGGCTCTGGTCGTCATGCCGCTGTCCTACTATCGGCTCACGCAAAACGCGCGACGGGCCGTCATTTCAAATCTCGAAAGCACGCGCGGCGCCCCCGACCGGCGTGCTTCCATTCGCGTCGGCGCTTACAACATTGCCCATGGACGTCACGGCGCGTTCGTGTACGAGGGGAGAGAATTTTCGCGGTCGGCCATGATTGAACAACTCAAGGAAATCGGCCGCGCCGCGAAAAAGGCCCGCATCGATATTCTGGCCTTGAATGAAACGGATTTCAGTGTTTCGCGCACGTTTCGCGTCGATCAAGCGCGAATCATAGCTCGCGCGGCGGGGCTGCCCTTCATTGCGCGCCAGGCAAACGTGGATACCGGCATTGCCTGGAAGCGCTGGTATCTCGGCAACGCGCTGCTGAGTCGCTTCCCCATCCGAGAAGTCCGAGCCGTATCGTTTCCGGAACGTCACTCCTTGATCAAACTGGCGGCGGGCAACATGGACGGGTTGCTGGCCCGTGTTCGCCTGGGTAAAGATCAAAGCGTGACCGTCATGGCCGTTCATCTGGAGGTCATGAGTGAACATGCGCGCGTCGAGTCCGCCCGGGAACTGATACGATTGAGCCGGAACGCGCGCGAACCCTTAATTATTCTGGGCGATTTCAACTCGACTCCGAGACAATTTCCTCACTCCGTGCGGGACCACCGGGGCGAAAACGCCATGGACCTATTGATTGCTTCCAGGCTCTTTACGCTTCGACCGCTTCAAGGCGATTTTACCTTTCCGACGCGAAAACCCCAACGGGTGATCGATTGGATCCTGATAAATCGCGGTTCGCGCTTCGTGGAGCACGCGGTCCCGGCCTGGCCCTATTCGGATCACCTGCCGGTACTGGCCGAAGTCATCCCCGCGAAAAGTTCAAGATGACGGCGGGGCCGCGAGAGAACGGCACTGAGCCGATTTATTTATGGGAGCGCAGGTTTCCACGGCGCGCAGGAGTTCGGCCCGGGCCTCTTGAAGCGCGCGAATTTTGTCATCCAGATCCTTGATTTTAGCCCGGGCCGTTTCCTCGAAATCGCCGCAGGCCAGCTTGCCCGCGGAGACCAGCCCCACCAGCCCGCGAATTTCCGACAGGGAGAATCCCGAGGCACGCGCCTTGCGAATCATTTCCATTCGATTCAGGTCCGCCCCGTCGTAGATGCGATAATTGTTTTCGCCCCTTCCGGGCGTCAGCAGACCTTCGCGCTCATAGTATCGAATGGTATCGGGCGTAGCTCCGGCTCGGCGGGAGAATGCTCCGATCATCATGGCTTTTTCCGACATTTTTTCGCTCCGGGTATTGACCCTGGAGTATACTCCAGGGCTTACCTTATGTTAAAATACGGGAGTACTATTGAATGACCAATGAAAAAAACGAGCCCATTGCCTGCAATTTGAGCGTTTTCACGCCGGAGGAACGGGAGCGACACCTGGCCGAGGGTCGCGCTCTGCATAAAATCGCCCGGGGCTTCATGCACATGGACCGGCGCCTGGAAATTTACTTTCCCCCGGACACGGGGCCGGATCGCCTTGAGCGCTGGGCCGCGAACGAATTGCGCTGCTGCGGCTTCTTGAGCAAGGCCCATGCGCGAAACGAAGCGGACCGAGTGGTTCTCACCCTGGAAGCCCCCGGCGAAGGCGCGCGCATGTGGAGTGAAATGTTCATGTCCGGGAACACGACGCTCCCCTCGAAGGACCCGGCCTCTTCGGCGGGACTCTCTCGGCGGGGCGGCTTCTGGGCGTTAATCGTTGCCGCGGGAGCGGCCCTTGCCTGCGGGCTGCCCATCATCGGGGCTTATCTCGTGGGCCGCGAAATCATGCCGGCGGCCTGGAACGTAAGTGAAAGCACTTATCTCATGCTGGGAGGCGGCGCGCTACTGGGCTATGCGGGCTGGAAGTTTCGCGCCCGTTTCACAAAGCGCGCGAAGGGCGCGAATTCACAAGGCGGGGGCGCTTGCGGTTGTTGAGCCGGGGCGATTTCAGTCCCGCATGATGTTGAGGAGTTCCCGCTCGAGATCGTCCACGTACTCGGGCTCACCCGTAATGACGTAGAGGGCAATCAGGCCTTCGAAGGTGTAGAGAAATCGCCGCGCGCAAACACCCGCTTCCTCCGGGGTCAAAACGCGGTCTCCCTTACGACAAGCGCGAAAGTAATCCTCCATGAGCGAAGCCCAGGTGGTGATGCTTTCGCGCAGATGCGGACGAAAGGTATCCCGATTGGTATGGGTCTGACCGGCGAAGTTCGCGAACGCGCAACCCCGGTATTGATCCAGACGAATCAATCGCCGCAGGGTCTTGACGAAAAATCGAACCAGTTCGTCGTAGGCCGGAGCGGGAAAGCGCTTGATCAAGCCCTGAAAATACTCCAGTTGCGCGCCCTGCTTCAGGCGAATGTATTCCAGGCCCAGGTCGTCCTTGCTGGGAAAATACCGATAAAAACTCTTACGGTGGGTGCCGGACTCGTCCATGAGCTGGTTGATCCCGGTGGTGGAATAACCCTGCTTATAGAACAATTCGAAAGCACGCGACGTCAGCCTTTCGCGCGGTCCCTGCTTCTTCTTGTCCGCCATGGGGACAATATAACCGTTTTGGCCGCCGCGTAAAGTAAAAAGTGGATAGACTTATCTACAATCGATAACCCACGCGAAACCCCACCAGATCCATGCCGTAGTTGGGTTTGGCCGTATTGGCGTTGGAAATATGATCAAAGTAGAAGGATATGGAGGTCGACCGGGAAATAATAAAGCCGATTTCCAGCGGCACACGAAACAATATTCGCGAACCCAGGTCCTTGCGATCCTCCAGATCGGAACGGATTTCGCCGTCGTGCACCGCCAGGCCCAGGCCGGCTTCCGCGTAGACGCGATTATAGAGCATCAGCCGCAGGGAAAACCCCGTGTAGATTTTGCTGGTAAAACCCTGGTGGTTCGCCGTGAAGCCGACATAGGTATGCATGCCCAGCAAGGGATGTACGGCAAAGGGCGAAGCGAAGACCAGCTCGAAAAGATAGTCCGTGCCGTATTCGCGCTCCGTACCGCTCCAGAGTTCGGGAACGTCGTGGGCGGCGAATCCGACGCGAATCTCCCGCACCCAGGAGTCCTCCGTGTTCACGTCCGCCATTACGCTCCGGACGCAAAGCAGAGCCCCGAGGATCAGTATTACGCGAAACGTATTCATGCCGTTCAATACGAGTGGGGCTCCGTAAAAGTATACAAATGAAAGCGGGCGAGACTGCCGGCAAACCGGACGATTTCGAGCTTCGACCGGGCCGCCCTCCCCCGTCCAGAAAAATGCACCTCGCGAAAATGCTTGCGACGCCCGCGGGCGGGTCCGTTCCTGGCCCATGCTCTCAGCCGACGAATGGTATGCAAACCCTCGCTTCGTGGATTTCGGGTCCAATCCGATTTTCATGCGCCGGGACGGCAGCGGAGACCCCGTGCTCTTCCTGCACGGCTTTCCCACGACGTCCTGGGATTGGTACAAGGTCTGGCCCCAACTGACCGCGAAGTACCAATGCACGGCCTTTGACTTTCTGGGTTTCGGATACTCCTCCCGACCTCCCGGCCACGAGTATTCCATTCATGAGCAGGCCGATGTGAGCGAAGCCGTCATCAAGGCGAACGGGCTCAAGCGCTTCAAGTTAATCGCCCACGATTACGGCGTAACCGTAGCACAGGAATTAATGGCGAGACAGGTGGACGGTTCCGCCGATTACGAAATCGAGTCGGTGATCCTGTTCAATGGCGGGCTGTTTCCGGAGACCCATCGGGCGCGCTTAATTCAAAAGTTACTGCTGGGTCCCCTGGGTCCGCTGCTGAATCGCCTCGCGGGATCCGGGCGCTTCTCCTCCAGCTTTTCCGCCGTCTTCGGGCCGAACACTCAGCCCAGCCGGTACGAACTGGAGCAATTCTGGCGCCTGCTCAATTACCCGAAAAACGCCCGGCACTCCCACAAGCTCATGCACTACGTTCGAGACCGACGCACCCATCGGGAACGCTGGGTCGGGGCGCTCAAGGACTACCAGGGGCCCCTGCGCCTCATCAACGGACTGCTGGATCCCGTTTCAGGCGCGCACCTCGTGGAACGTTTCCGGGAAATCATCGATCCCGACGCCGACGTGGTGGAACTCCCCGAAATCGGCCACTACCCCCAGGTGGAAGATCCCGAGAGCAGCCTCAAAGGCATCCTGAACTTCAAGCGCGGCGGCTACTCTTGAATAAAGGCGGGCGTCACCAGGCGATACCCGTACAACACCGTGCCGGCCGCCAGCGTACGACGCATGCGCAGGAAAGCGTTGATGTAGCGTAATTCGATGGACCGCGCCGGCGAAGCGCGACTGTAATAGAACTTCACGAAATACGGATGGGACAGCAAACGGGGTTTGCGCAGGACCAGAACGCCCGGTCCGCGAAAGCGTCGCGCCAGATCCCCCATGAGCAGACCCATGTTCTCTACTTCCGTGTCCGGACTCTCCAGCAGGCGATTGGCCGCCACAAACCAGGGCCCGGAACCACCCAGGCCGGACGGCAGGCGAAGCGCCCCGCGCGAGTCGGGATAGACGTCCGAGATCAAATGCAAGGGCGAGCTCGCCGAATCGCCCCGGGCGCCGATGGCGATGGACTCCATCCCGGCAACGCGCCGCAGCCACCGGATTTCCCCGGCGCTCACGAATCGCGCCAGGCGCGACCAATCGCGACGCCCCTGAACGCGAACGCGAAACGAAGCACCGCTGATTTCGCCGACGCGCACGGGCGCGGCCGAGGCAAGCCGGGCCGGATCCAGAACTTGATAAACGCGATCCCCACGACGGGGCGCGAGGGGCGCGTAGACATGCACGCCTTCGAACCAGAAGTATGAAATGCGCGGCTTGCCGAATCCCAGCAGAGAGCGATACGCCCAGGCCAGTTCCTCGTGCAGAATGGAAACCGGACGCCCGCGTCGCAGACCGTCCAGGAATTCATGCATGCGCCCCCGGAGCAAGCGTCCCGGAAATTGCATTTTGCCGGAGGCGATGGAGCCCCGGGTAATGCGCATGAAGTAGGCGGAGGCGTTCTGATCCACCATGGCAATCATGACCTGCCCCTTCGGCATCCTGGCCATGATGTTCTTTACGTGATCCCCGTAGGCCGGCGGTTTCCCCGCGCGACCGGAACGACGAAGCCGGGCCGCGTAATCCCGCAAACTCTGGGAGTAAAAGGCAAGGTTCAAGAGGCGTCGCCAATCCCGAGACGTTTCGGCCTTACGTCTTCGCAATGCCGCGGCGATGCGCAGTTGAGGCAAGAGCCTGCGAGCGTCCCGAGCCGATAAGCCGGCCGCGAAAGTATTTACGGGAGTATTGCGTCTCACGGATTCGTACAGGGACACGATGTCTCCGCGTCCCGCGGCGCGGAGACGAGCGATCCAGCGCCGACGCAGGGGATCGGCCGCCTTCGCGCCCAGGAAACCACGCCGACGAATCAAGCTCCGATTAAAATTGCCTTCGCCCATGCCGGTCAGAATGGCCAGCCCCACGCGGGCTTCCTGGTCCAACGGTCGCTTCAAGGCGCGATTGGCGGCTTCCCCGTACAATTTCAGAAAACCCTGGGCGCTGGAGACGTCGCCGATGCGCAAAAAGCCGGCCGCGGCGCCCATGGCCATGCGCGCGCCGCGCTCCGGATTAGGACCACGCTCGGCCTTGATCAAATCGCCCAGAAACTTGCCCACCTGGAGATCCGGATCCGACGGAATCGCCGAGATGAACATTCGATACAGCATGGAACGCTCCAGGGGCGTCACGGCATGATAGGCGGTCAAACCGGAGCCGCCCACGCGCACGCCGGCGATTTCCTGTAAACTCAAATAGGACTTTTGTTTATAAGCCTTCCACTGAATGAACATGCGTCGACGAAACTTGAGAACGGGGTCTCCCTTTTCCCCCGGCAGTTCAACCACGGTTTTGTCGTACTGTTTCCAATCGCCCCGGTCGGCCAATCGCAACAGCGCCGGCGCTCCCGTGAGATTCGCGGGCGCCCCGTAGCTTCGGCGAACGCCGGGAATCTCCAGCAGCGCGGCGTTGCGTCCCAGTTCGTAGAGAAAGACGTCCACATCGGCGCGAAACTCGCTTCGACGACGCAGGGAAGCGGCCAGGCGGGCGGCCTCGGCGTACATGCCCCGGCGAGCCAGTTCGCGCATCAGTCGCGTCGCGTCCGGACCGCTGGTGGGAAAGGGCCGAATGGAATTCAGGTCTCGGCGGAAATCCGAAACGGTGTACTTACGGCGATTCAACTTCTCCAGGAAGGAAAGCACCGCGGCTTCTCTTTTGAGCGCGGCGCCCTTGCGCGGATATTTTTTCATGAACGACGCCAGGTATACACCGGCGTCCTCGGGCTTGCCGGCTCCATAGAGCGAACGTACCGCCAGGCGATACACCCGCGACTGCACGTCGAATCCGGCGTCCTTGTATTCCTTCAGAATATTTTCCAGCACGCGAATGGCCAGTTGAAAGCGCTTACCGGCCATGGCCGCGCGAACGAGATTCAAGCGCGCGTTCAGGTTCAGCTTGCGCGCGCTGGGCAGATCCCGCAGCAGGGAAACCGCCACGCTGAAACTTTCCCGGGCGCGGTCGTATTGCTTGCTTCGCTCCAGGCTCCTTCCCCGCGCGTTCGCTCCGCGATGCAATTGCAACAGCACCGGCTGAATACGCTCCCTCTGAAAACCGGGAGAGCCGAAGACCATGTTCCCGCCCGCGGCCACAGTGCCCGCGCCCGCCGCGGCGCGCACTTGTTCCAGATCCTTCGGCGTGATTTTCGCGCGAAAGACCACGGTCCCGACTCCCGTGGCCCGCAGGACCTCGTAAATGCCGGCCTGCCGGCGATACACTTCCCCCGCATCCCGCGCGCGCGGGCGATTCAACAGTACCAGGGATGTATTGCGCGGGCGCGAAAGCCACAGACGGGAATCGAAAAGGCCGGTTCGAACCACGGGAAAGATCCCGCCGCGTTTAGGCGCGTGAATACCGACGACATCATAGTGCTCCGAATAAAACGAAGGCGCCTTTTTCTTTTTCCCTTCCTTCTCTCGCTTCTCAAAGGAACTTTCAAACGGGTTTTCGAAGGGCAACTCGAACGGCAACAGGGTAAAACCCTTCGAGGTCTTCGGCGGCGGCTTGCGATAGAACGAAGTATCGACATTGAAAAGATTCAGGCGTTTGCCGGCGGCGCGGGCCGTTCCGGTCGCGTCCTGTAGACCAACCAGGTCGTCCGAAATCCGCGTGGTAAAGACCGGCCTGGGCAATTCGGGACGAAGCTTCTTGAGCACGGCGGCCGGCTTCAAGGCGACGGCCTGACCGTCGGCGATAATGAAAACGTCCTTCCAATTCCCCCCTTCCGGCAATAGTCCGGACAACAGGGTTTCCAACGCCTTCGCGGCGGCGTCGCCTCGAACGCGAACGGTCTTGAAATCCTTTTTGCCGCCGCGAAAAATCCAGGCGGATAAGGAATCGCCGCGGCGAAACAGACGCAAAAGCATCTGATTGGACTTGAGCGCCGGCCGAGACGCGCCGGAGAAACGCAGAAAGATTTTGTGAGCGGGTTTGAGAGCCAGCAGCTCCCGACGCAACTCACCA
>CAZGYS010000279.1:0-8193 GCA_964530305.1 uncultured Leptospiraceae bacterium | reverse complement strand
CTCCGTCGGAGTTCCTGGACGCATCCACCTTCCGCGCGCGCCTCATGGGCGACGACCACCCGGGCAATCTGGGAGCCTTCCGCGACGGCCGGGGCGATTTCGTTTTCGACATCAATGATTTCGACGAGGGTTACGTCGGTCCCGTCGTGTGGGAGCTGCGTCGCATGGCCGCGGGCCTGGTACTGGCGGCGAAAGCCAACGGCCTGCCCGAGGCGATTCAGCACAATGTCGTGGAGGAGTTTGCCGAACGCTACCTGGATAAGCTGGCCGATTTCAAGGGCAACCCGGACGAAAAGACCTGCAGTCTGACGCGAGACAATACCTCGGGTTACGTAGCGAAACTCATAGATAAATCCAGCCGGAGGAATCGCGCCGATTTTCTCGACAAGTACACGGAGGCGTCGACGGGAAAACGCCGTTTCAAACGCACGAAGCGCTTGAGAGCCCTGGAAGCCTCCGAGCATGACGCAATCATCGCCGCGATGCCGGACTATCGCTCGACCATTGCTTCCGACCGGCGCGAAAGCACCGCCTTCCACGAAGTCCTGGATACTTGCCTGCGATTGGGCTCGGGCATCGGCAGCCTGGGATTCGCGCGCTACTATGTTTTGATCGGGGGATCTTCGCCGGACGACAATCGCATCCTGGAGATGAAGGAACGACCACCGGCGGCCCTGGCCCCTACCGCGGCTTTCGGCCGCCCCGGAAACGCATACGATGATCACGAAGGCAAACGCGTGGCCGTGACCATGCGGGCCATGCTGACCAACACGGACCCGCTGGTCGGGCACGCGACCATTGATGGCGCCCACTACTTCGTGCGCGAAAAATCGCCCTGGGCCCGGGACTTCGACGTTTCCAAACTTACGAGCAAGGGCAAATTCGAAACGGCGACGAAGTACATCGCGCGCGCTCTGGCGGGCGCCCATGCCCGTTCAGACCGGGACTACGACGCGGCCATTCCCTACAGCGTCGATACGGAAATCACGAAGGCCGTCCGCGGTAAAGAGAAAGCCTTCGGCCATGAGCTGGCCGACTTCGCGCTAAAATACGCGTCGACCGTGGAAGCGGACCATGCGACTTTCAAGACGGCCTACGAAGCCGGCGCGACGCTCTTTTGAGCCGGGTCGGGCGGCGCGTTTTACTTGACCCCGTTTCGAAATTTTCCGCTCCTGACGCCATGAACTACAAGCGCGAAACCACGGACGTTAAAGGCAGCAAGGTCGAATTCGTAACCATTCAGACCAATGAGCAGAATTCCTTCACCCGGGACAATCTACTGGAGTTCCAGGAAATCATGGAGGAGCTTCGCGTGAACGGAGAAATCCGCGCGGTCGTGTTGACTTCCGAAAATGAGAAATTCTTCAGCAACGGCATGGACGCCCAGAACATTATCAACACGCCCCAGGAAAACCTGGCGGAGGAGATGGGTTCCATCGTGCGCTTCTTTAACTATCTGATGGGCTTCGATAAACCGCTCATCGCCGAAGTCGGCGGGTACGCCATGGGCGGCGGCGCCGTGGTAACCCTGGCGTCGGATTTCAAATACATGCTGGAAGGCAAGGCTCGCATTTCCTTTACGGAAGTCTTTTTCGGTTTGCCGTTGCCCGGCAGCTTCGTCGACAAGACGAAGATCACCGTGCTTCCGCCCTACATCAACGACACCGTCTACGGCGCGGCCTACAAGGCAAGCGAAGCCAAACAGATTGGTCTCATCGACGAAACCGCTCCCGACCGGGACGCCCTGCGCAAACTGGTCATGAAGAAACTCGACGCCATCTTGAAGGTTCCGACCTCGGCCTTCGCGGGGACGAAACGGACCCTTCACGCGGATATCCTGCGTAATATCGAAGGCCACATGACCCGCCTCATGGAGAACTTCGCGCACCCCATCATCATGGCCAATCTGCTGGAAGCCATGAGCGCCCTGAAGGAAAAACGCCGCCCGCGGTTTCAATAAGCATAGCGCTGCTCTAAACTTAGCGCTGCTCAATGAATACAATGAGTAGGCCGTGAAAGTAATCACGAAAACGCCGGACGAATTCAAGGTTCATCTACCGCCTTCGCGACACCCATGGCGCCTGATGTTTGTTATGGCGATTTTCGCCGGGGTTCTTGGGGCCGGCATCAGCGCCATGCCGGATGGAGGTTGGCCTGAATTTATCGGCTTCTTCCTTTTCGCGGTCTTCATGGTTTTCCTGGGTTGTGAATTTTTCTACCACCTGCTCGGACATGAAGAGATTCATGCCCGGCGCGAAAGCCTGACCATCACGCCCCGACGAAACTTGTTCAGCGGCGCGAAAGTCTATGCGGTCGATCGCATCGTTGATTTTCGCGTGCTTACTCCGGAGGATTATAGCGATAGCGATGGAGTACCACTCTTCGGGTACGCCATGCTCGGTTTTAAATACGTGGACGAACAATACGCGGGCGTTTCCGAATCGGGGCCCGCGTCGGGCACGAAGGTTAGATTCGCGGCCGGAGTGGAAGAGGAGCAGGCCGAAGAGCTCCTGTATACGATCAAATCCCGGATGAATTTTCACCGAGAGAACTGAAGTTTAGCCCCGGCCGTGAGACGTCCGGATACATGTGTTTTTTTGTTGATTTTCCCAATAGTTGGCTTTCTCATACAGGCGATCGGAGGAAGTCATGAAAGAAAAAATCATCCGGCTGTTCATCGCGGGCATATTCCTGGCAAGCTCCATCGCCTGCGCGAGTTCGGACCGTTCACTCACCATACCGGACCGGGACAACGCGGCAAGCGGCGAAATAACCGTGATGACCTACAATGTCTACTGTCGCCTGTGCCCCTCCCTGTACAAATGGAAGGATCGCCTTGAGGGGTTCGGTACAATCTTCGGCCAATATAAGCCCGATATCCTGGCCGCGCAGGAATTGATCTGCCCCGGCGGCGATGGGCGGCAAGTTCTCAATCAACTAACCACGAACGTGGACAAGCCGTACAAGTTCATCTGCGCGGGAAGCAATTGCGACAGCGCCCTCTACTACAGAACCGATCGCTTTGAGAAGTTGGACTCGGGCTATTTTAAATTACCGCGCCAATACCTGTTTAAGCGCTCCGTCGTATGGGCCTACTTAAAAGAAGGCGAAACCGGCGCGCGTTTTCTGGTCGCAAGTACTCACCTCTCCAATACCGGTTCGCGCCCCGAAAGCGCCCGCCGATTCGTCCAGGGCATCACGAAACTCCAGGGAGGCAACCTGCCCCTGATTCTCATGGGCGACTACAATGCGTCCTTGACCGGCCGCAGCTTAAAGCGAACCAAAGAGCAGACGGACGACGACATCAAAAGCCGCAAGGGGGCCTATGAAGTACTGCAACGCAATTACGTCAACGCGCTGGACCTGACCGCGCAATGCAAGGGCGCCTTCTCTCGGCCGCCGAAGCCCGAGGACGCCGTGCCGCACCCGGGAGGGTTTGCGACCAATGAACTCATCGATCATATTTTTCTCAAGACCCCTCCGCGCTGGACCTGGGAAGTCTCCGAGTGGACCACTCATTATAAATGGAATGGAAAGCGAAATCCGTCCGACCACTGGCCCGTCATCGCCAAACTACGCCTGAAACCCGGAGCCCGGATTGCTCCCGGCCGGGTTCCCCTTCGTCATTGTCGCCTACAGTGGCCCATGACCAGCGGTCCGGATCCGGCCGACTGCGTCTGCCGCCGATAAGCGAACCTGAACGGCAATTCGCCGGGAGCTCGCGGCACGCGCAAACATCGCCGCCGCGAATTTCTTGCCGGCCGGCCGGGCTGATTATTTCGGTATATATATTGATGTCCGGTCCCGCTCAAAATGAAATTCGGTTAATTTACGCCAGTCGGTCCCGGGGCGATATTGCCCTGGACCAGCTCATTTCAATCCAGGAAACGTCGCGCCACAACAACCATCGCACCGGGATCACCGGCCTGCTGTGCCATGGAAATAGTCGCTATCTCCAGGTCCTGGAAGGGGACGAAAACGCGGTCAGGGGACTCTATGAGACCATCGCCCGGGATCCGCGCCATTGGAATCATCACCTGCTATCGTCGGGACCGGCCGGAGAGCGTCTCTTCGGAAAGTGGGCCATGAGTTGCGTGCAACTGGGAGACTCGGCGGACCAACCCGTTCACGCCGTAGTGAATGAATTCTTCCAGGAGGGCCCGTTTCTGCCTGAAACCCTGGAGCCGACAAAGTCCCTTGACTTTCTACTGGCCATAGCGGCATTAAAACAAGGCGCGAATCAGAGCTTTTGAGCACCGCCCGGAGAGTTTCCGGGAATATTAAGTAAGCTTCCCAAGCCTTCGCTCCATGAATTAAGACCCATGAGTAAGATCCAGTTAATCTACGCCAGCAAGGCCACGCCGGAGTGCACCGAGCAGGATTTTAGAAAAATTAAGGAGTCCGCCGCGAAACGCAACGCGCAAGCGAATGTTACGGGCCTCCTGTGTTACGGCAACGATCGCTTTATTCAAGTCCTGGAAGGCGATTCGGTCGCGGTGAACGACATTTACCATCGCATTACCCGGGATCCCCGCCACACGGATTTTCGCCTCTTGCTCGTGGAACCCATTCCCGGTCGTTTTTACGAGGGCTGGGACATGCAGTGCGTGCTGCTGGACGACAAACCCAGTCGGGAGATTCATCAGATCGTATTGAAGTACGCGGACGGCGAGATCTTCGCTCCCGAGGAATACTCCCCGGGCTATGCTCGCAATTTCCTGGAAGACATTAAGAACTATATTCGACTCCGCTCCGACTCGTGAGCGTGGTGGGCCGGGCCTTCGCGCACCGCGCCTCAAGGCGATTCCGACTCCAGGTTTTCCGCCAGTTCCATGAGGTCGTGTTCCATGGACTTGATGTATTTTCGATCTCCCGCGAAGCCCCACATGGAAACGGCGCCGTGATAAGTTACCATGATCTTCCGCGATTCATTCTCGATATCCACGTTCGCGCGAATCATCCCTTCATCGCGCAGCTCCCGTAGAAAGTCCTTCAAAAAACCGCGCTGATTGTTTTCGATTTCGCGCAGCTTGCTTCGCAATTCAGCTTCGCCCTCGTCTCCGGTTCGCGGCACCTGGCGTGAAAAATTGGCGAACGGACAACCGATGAATTCCCCCCGCCAGGCGGAGCGACGAATTACCGTGGACCAGGCCCGTACGAAGCCCTTGAGCGTCTTGCCCTTTTGCTTGAGGGAAGCCATCAATTCCAGATTGGCCCTGTCCTGCGCTTCCAGATACGCCAGGCCCAGGCCCTGCTTTGAACCGAAATGGTAGTACAGGGTCGGCGGCGTCAGTCCGGTACTGTCCAGGATCTCCTGCACGCCGGTCGTGGCGTATCCATTGCGATAAAATAGTTCCAGGGTCCGCTCCAGGATCAGTTCTTTCCTGGGTGTCGATTCCCCGCTCTTTCGACTACTGGTCTTCTTTTTGCTCATCGCCCTTGCCGCTTATAGTGATCACTACAATCTTTTCGGAGCCGACGCCGACGCGCAAGCCAAATACGGGTCCTCGTGAAAAGGCCCGCCCGACGCGGACATCCCGGGGACACGGCACCCGCTAAATTATAAATATCATCTATTCTTACATTTTAGCGATTAACCTGGTTCTAACACTTTCCGCTTTTTTTCCATGGACGCCGACGACGGCCGGCTCATAAATTCAGCGGGATGGTTTTCCCGGGCCGAAAATTTTGAGCAGCCGCATTCGACTCTTTCTATCGATCTTCATAATAGGATCATTTCTCATTCTTTCGTTCGCGTCCACGGCACTGCGACTGGACTCGGTGCGCCCCTTGAATACCGGCTGGGAAGTTCGCTGGGCCAAGGAGGCGGGGGGAGAGCCTCCCCCGCGCTACTTCAATTTCAACGATAAGGCGGGTTGGACTAAAATCTCCCGCTTGCATGATCCTCCCCATCGTCGGGGGCGACGCTCCGCCTGGTTTCGCGTACGCCTGCCGGAGCAAATCGCCGCGAAATCCGTGCTCTACCTGGACCGCGTCGACGAGGTCTTTCGCGTCTACCTGAAACCGCGGGGCGCGAAGCTTCCCGGAGAACTCTACGACTTCGAGGAGTGGCGTCGAACGGGAACCATCGGATTCGCGGGAAAACCCTTTCATCTGGTACCCTTGAAAAAGAAATACGGCGGACTGACGGTCGTGTTTCGGGTCTATTCCACGCATACCCGCATCGGCGTAATCGGCGGCGCCGCCCTGGGTCTGCCCCGGAACCATCTCAGGCGATTTTTCCTCAGCAGTCTCTCTTATGCCCTGCCCGGGTTTCTCAGTTGTCTGATTGGATTGGCGGCTCTGTGCGTCTTCGTAATTTCCCGCTCTCATCGCTTCTACTGGTCGTTCGCGCTCTTCGCCGTGGGCTGCGGCGTGTATTTTCTGATGATATCACGCTGGCCCCTGCTCTTTCTGGGCCGCGGCGAATTGTGGGCGGGCATCCAACTGACGGCCCTCTTCTTTTTGCCGGGCTGCATGGGCCTGTTCATGACGCACATATTCGGCTCGGGTTATAAAAAGACGGTAATCGTCACGACGATTGTCGCGTTCGTTTTCGCCGCGGGGGCCATGCTGCTGGCCCTGTCGGAGTTCGTTCCCTTAATGAAGAGCCTGCTTGTCTTCTATGCGGTCATGGTCCTTTCCGCCCTGGTTTTTCTGGGGAACGTGGCCCGGGAAGCCGTCCGCGGTAATTTCGACGCGCGCGTAATGGCCGTGGGTCTGCTTCTAATGACGGTCATCGCCGTCTACGACATCGTCGGGGATCTCGGTTTCTATTCCCAGGGCATGCGCATATCCCATCTGGGTCTGTTTTCGTTCATTCTGTCCCTGACCGTGATTTTGTTCGCGCGCTATCTGAAAGTGCTGCGCGATAAAGAAACCGCCGAATCCGAAAACGCGGCCAAGAGTAATTTTCTGGCGAACATGAGCCATGAGCTTCGCACGCCCATGAACGCCATGCTGGGCATGGCCGAACTCTTGAAGGAAACCAGGTTGGACCCGGCTCAGGCGAAATACCTGGCGACGCTTACCAATGCCGGCGAAAACCTGCTGGCCATCATCAACGACACCCTGGAGATTTCCCGGGTTGAATCGGGTCGCCTGGAACTGGATCAGGCCGAATTCAGCCTGGAGGATCTGGTACACTCCTGCGTTGACCTCACGGCCGTCGCCGCCCATAAAAAGAACCTGGAAATTTCCTGCCTGACGGCCCCCGACCTTCCCCGCCAGGTAATCGGCGACGCGACGCGGCTGCGCCAGATTTTGCTGAATCTGCTGGGTAACGCCGTTAAGTTCACGGAGAAAGGCGAAATCGCCGTAACCGTGACCGGGTTAAGCGAAATTAAAACGTCCGCCCGTGAACGCGGCAAGGATGCCCCCGTCTGGTATGAGTTTCGCGTACGCGATACGGGAACCGGCATCCCCCGGGAGAGTCTGGAGCGAATATTTTCCCCCTTTACCCAGGCCGATCAAACCATCACGCGAAAATTCGGCGGGACCGGCCTGGGGCTGGCCATTTGCAAAATGTTGAGCGAGGCCATGGGCGGGCGACTCAAAGTCGAAAGCACGCCCGGCGAAGGCAGCACGTTCATCGCCGAATTGCCCCTTGCCCACGCGGCCGAGCGACAGGTGCCGAATCGCCGGAGCACGGACGCGGAGTTCGAAGCGGGAACGGACGGCGGTTTGGACGAATCGCCCCTGGGCTATCGCGCGCTTGTCGTGGACGACAACGAATCCCACGGACGCGTCATCGCGACGCATCTGAAAGCCCATGGTCTCAATGTCCATCTCGTCTCCACCACCGCGGAAGCCCTGGAGTTTTTTCAGGCCAATCATGTTCCCGCGGACCTGGCGATTATCAACGCCCGTTTGCCCGCGCCGGGCGGCTTCGACCTGGCCCGCCGACTTGAGGAAGGGGGGCTCGCTCCCGGACGCGTCATCATGATGTTCACTTCATCCCATCGCCAGGGCGATTCGACCGAAGCACGTCGACGCGATTACCACACGCTCAGCCGGCCCGTGAAGGCCTCCGAGTTGATGCGCTGCGTTCAAGAAGTCCTGGGGTTGCGAGCTCCCGTGCCCGAACCGGCGTCCGCGCCCGAAATCGCCCCGGACACACGGCCCCTGGATATTCTGCTTGTCGAAGACAATGAGGACAATCGCCTGCTGTTCAAGACCTTTCTGAAGGCCACG
>CAZGYS010000278.1:5766-8201 GCA_964530305.1 uncultured Leptospiraceae bacterium | reverse complement strand
TACACTCTTTCCCGGGCCGTATGCAGGATTTCTCCCGTTTGCGTGTCCATGATTTCATGACGCATGCCGCAGCGAATCTTTTCCAGTTCGTCCAGCCAGATGAAACATTTCAGATCCCGCGCCGGCGGCAAGGGTTGCGCGAAGCGATATTCCCCCGATGAAGTGAAAAGCAGGGCGTCGTGTGCCAGACAGTTTTCAACGGTCAGCCCCACGTGAGCGGCGAAGACCTGTCGACATTCCTCGATCATCTTCCAGATCACCGAGGGCGGGACTTCGTTGAAGTAATTGCCGTCGGCGTAGCGCGAGCGAAAATTAAACTCCAGCCTTTCGCATTCGCCGCGAAAAGGGGTAAGCTCCCTGAACTCGGCCGGGGACGGGAAGGGTCCGGCCGTTTCGGGGTTTGACTCGGCAACGTTCGGAGGAATTCCCGGGGCGTCGCCTTGCAACAAGCGGGTTTCCATTTCAATGCGGCAGGCCGTCTCTCCTTTTTCGTCATTGCGAATGTCGTGGCTCCATTGAACCCGGCCGTCCCGGCGAAAGTCCGCGCGGGTATGGACTGTCAGGGGCGTGCCGGCGTCCTGCTGACGGAGAAATTCCATGCGCGAAGCCGCGGGGCGAGCGCGCAGACTTTCCTTCAACATTTTGGCCTGGTCCCAACCCAGAGAGGCCAGTAGAGTCCGGCGAGCGTGATGAGCGAATTGCTCATAGGCGGCGCCGTTGATATGGCGATTGTAGTCCACCTGATCGAAATGCGTCGTCAGGGTGGTCCTGGTTTCATATATCATGCGGCGTCTCCCGGATTCGCGGATGTCCCGGGAGCGGCGGGAAAAATCAGGCCCGCGCAGGAACGTGGGCCTCGAATCGTGCGTAGAAGATTGATTGGAAAAAGAAAATCAAGGCCCTTGCGCGGGTAGGCCCGCGCGATTTCCCCGGCGCGACGCCAAATCGCCCAGCGCCTTAAATACATGACGTCCATCCAGGCTCCCACTTGCAGCAAACCGGCGTCATTGCCCCGGGACCATTCCGGAAACAAACGCATATGGTAATCAATGGCGTCGGACAGGCGACGAATCCGATCGCCCGCGAAACCGTGAGTAACGAGAAATTCGCGCATGAGTCGGCTGCTGGTCTGTTGAAACGAGGTATGGCCGCGGATATTTTCAGGGACCATGCCCAGGTCGTGGTACATGGCGGCGATATACAATCCTTCTTCATCGAACTCCCGGCCGGTACGCTCGGCGTAGGCGGCGCCCAGTAGATAGGTCCGCATGGAATGGTTATAAAGGACCGGTGAAAGCAGTCCCCGGGCGGTATCATGGGCTTCCCGCGCGGCTTTTGTGTCCGGCGTCGGTGATTTCCGTGATTCGGTCATGAGATTCATCTCCTCTCGGCATATCGCCACTGGCGTAACGATCGTTCTGTTCGTCAATGGTAAGCAGAACGATCGTTATGTCAAGAATTTCCGTTTTCTCCTTGCGCGGAGGCGTTCGGGAGCGAAACGTTCAGGATATGGCCAAAAAAGCGACCAGCAAACAAGCCCCCCGGGAGCGCCTGATGCGGCGGGCCGAGGACCTCTTCTACAAAAAAGGGTTTTCCAATACCGGCGTCCGCGACGTAATCAAGGGCGCGCGCACGGTCCCGGCCACGTTTTACGACCACTTCCCTTCCAAGGGGGACCTGGGGCTGGCCTATCTCAAGGTCAAGGCGGATCTGTTGACGCGCAATCTACGAACCATCATCGCGCGCCACAAGTCGGTGCGCAAGGTGCTCCACGCCTGGGCGGATTTCAAGCGCGGTCAGATCGAGGCGCGCAAGTTCCTGGGTTGTCCGGTGGCGGGATTCGCCTACCAATCAGGCGAACTTTCGCCTGCCTTTCAAAAGGAGGTCGGCGCTACCGCCGATCACTGGCATGCACTCCTGCGCGAATTCTTTCAGGACGCCGTTTCCGCGGGGGAACTCAAACCCCGCACGGATTGCGATGAACTGGCGCGAACCGTGCTCATGATCTACGAAGGGGCCCTGGCCATGTGGAAACTTACGCGGGACATTCGCTACATCGACGATATGGAAAAATCCATGCTGGCCGCTTACGAAAGTCGGCGAGCGTGAAACCGTTCATGCAAAGCCATGGACTCTAACGATCGGGTTCAAAGCGCTTTCGCAAGATTTCATAATCGAATCCCGGTTGGCTCTTGAAGCGGCCTCGGACGCGGCGATTGTGAAATTCCAGCACGGAGAAATAATTACCTCGGTCGCTGGAGATGAGGGCCAGTCCCCCGTGGATTCGCGATAGGCCCCGACAAAAATTTCGAAAATTCTCGTCGCGATGAAGAGGCGGACGGCGATCGTAATCGGAGGAGCGGAAATCAACTTCGATCACGTCGTGGGGCTCAAACGTCAGATTTAGCCATATGGGTGTCGTAGTCCGCGGTGAA
>CAZGYS010000278.1:0-5746 GCA_964530305.1 uncultured Leptospiraceae bacterium | reverse complement strand
ATCGTGGTCTATTTCAAAATCGCCTTGCGAAGTTTCCTTGATGAGCGGTAGCTCCAAAATCATCGTAAAATGGAGGTTGTTCAGGATTTCACCGCCCATTTCGCCGCCTCGATACCGAAACTGCACGCTTCCATCATCGCTTTTCTTCATCCTGACCGTCTCCCCGAAGGAAGGCCATGGGTAGCGACGTTTCTTCCCATTCAGCGCAACGATTTCGACCTGGCCGTTCGGTTTGGAAAAAGACACCAGCTCATTCAGCAAGGGGAACATCGCGGCCCGAGGAAACATCATCAACAGGAGCGGCGCCGAGTCACGGCGCGGGCGAAACGCATAGTCCACGTCCCGGCGAAATTCCTCATAATATTCGAAGAACTTTTGGAAGGCCTCTTCCGTATCCCCGTATCTCTCAGTGAGGAGAAAGCGATAGGGAACGTTAAAGGGGCGATTGAATTTTACATTGCTGAGCCAGGGATTGAACTCCTCGAAGCGAATCAGTTCCTCATCTCGGCTCGGAAAGGGCCCGCCGTGCGCATAGCCCGCCAGGAAATCAGACAGGGCTATGACGGAAGGGCTGCTGAGAAAGAAGAACGACCGCGCCTTGATGAACATGAGAAGCCGGCCGAAATCCGAACGCTCCGAGTCGGCCTGATCGTCCTCTTTCTTTTTCAAGGTTAGTGTCGCAATATCAGCGGCCGGGAGTACCGACGCGGTCGGTATATACGCGCAAAATATAGAAGGGACCCTGCGCGCCTTCCTTGCCTCCGTTCAAAGGCGGCGAATTGTGCAACTGGTTCACGGCGATGTACATCCACTTGTCGGGGCCGAAACTTAAGGCGTCGGGCCACAACAGAAGTTGGTCGTTTTTCACCAGGGTCGTGACCTTACCGTTTTCCAGGTAGTCGATGGAGTTGTTGCCCAGGTTCGTGAAGTAATGGCGGTTGCCGTCGTCCGTGGAGGCGCCGTCGCTGATGGGTTTAGGTCCTTCGCTTTCGATGGCCGCGTTGACCGTTTGCTCATCGGCCTTTTCGCGCAGGAGTTTCGCCGGAACCTTGAACCAGATTTTACCGGACATGGCGCCGAAGAAAACCGTTTCGCCGTCTTTCGAAATGGTAATGGGGTTGATGCCGATGCGCGCCGGGCGGGGTTTGCCGTCGGGGCCGGGTAGTTTCATGACGCGTCCTTCCACGACGATATCCAGATCTTCTCCCGGATAAGAGGGGTGGGTCGAATAGCGATGGGACGAGCGCTTGTTCAGGTCCACCACGACGATGCCCGGTTTCGTGGAGCCGCCGATATCGGCGATGTAGATGAAGCCGCGTTTCGCGTCCACGGTCAGATCGTTCAGGAAACTTCCCGCCGCGGCGACGCTCGCCGGAAACTCATAGCGCGTGAGCAGCTTGCCTGTCTTTACGTCGAAGGCGAACAGGCGCGGCGAGCGGGGCTTCGGTCCCAGGCCGTTGTCCAGGGCCCACAGGCGATTTTTCTCATCGATCTGAACGCCCAGTACCGCTTGAAAAGTATTGGGACCGCCCGCGGGTTTCGCGTTCCAGGCGGCGCTGGGCCAGGGAGTCATGGAACCGTCCCGGCCGATTTCCACCAGGCGGGAGGAACCGCCGCGAAACTGGTGTACGCTGGCGAAGACGCGTCCGTCCGCGGACACGGTCAGGTTACCGGGGTTTTCCTTGATCTTCGCGAAGACTTCCAGCTTTCCGGGAGAGCCTCCACAGGCCGTAAGCAGTAACAGAGCAAATGTAAGGCTTCCAATGAGGAAGATACTTTTAAGGGGGATGCTTTTCTTCATGGGCAAGGTCATGGGATTGGTTTGAAGCAACGGGATATTTGCGCAACCAGATAAACGGCGGAAAAAGCGTGTGAGCCCGGGCCGTGAATTCTTGACACCGTGTTCACGACGCATCGTCCTACGACATGCGCGATTGGGAGGTCAGGGTAAAGGCGGTATTCGATCGGGTTTCCGAAATTCCCGTCGAGGAATGGGACCATGCGCGCCGATTTTTGATTCCCCGCTCATTTAAAAAGTCGGAGCATTTACTGGAGGCCGGCGTCGTCGCGGAGCATTCCTTTTTGTTGCTCTCCGGCATCGCGCGAAACTACTATATCACCGAGGACGGCAAGGAATTCATCAGCGGCTTCATTCTTGAGAACCAGTTCTGCGGCTCCGTGAATTCCATCATCGCCGGACGGCCGTCACGCTTCTTTATTCAGGCCCTGGAAGACTGCGAAACCGTCCTGCTGCCGCGTAAAAACATCCTGCAATTGTACGATCGCCATCGCTGCTGGGAACGCTTCGGTCGCGTCATCGCCGAGGGCGTCATGATGTTCAATGAAGTGCGCGAAGGTGAACTGCTGGACTCCCTGGAGGAACGTTATCTTCGCCTGCTGCGAGACCATCCGGCCCTCCACGACAGAGTGCCCCAATACCACATCGCCTCTTATCTGGGCATTACCAATGTAGCCCTTTCGCGCCTGCGCGGTCGTTTGCGGGACAAGGGCGATTTACCCGGCTGAAAAAAATCGCCGTCTTTAACCAGGGTTAACGACCCGATTTGTTCCTCGTGCAAGAATCCAGGCCATGGAGGAAGCACATGAATCAAGAAATCTGGAAGCTGGACGCCCTGGGGCAATCCCGGCTGATAAAGAAAGGCGAAATCAGCGCGCGGGAACTGGTCCAGGCAACCCTGGAACGCATTGAGCAACTCAATCCCCGGCTGAACGCGATCTCGTCCGTATACCGAAAACAGGCGTTGGCCGCGGCCGACGCGTCCATGGGGGAGGGGCATTTCGCCGGAGTACCGCTGGTGCTCAAGGACCTTCTGCCTTATCCGGGCATGAACAACACCATGGGTTCGCGCCTATTGGCGCAAAACTTCGTCACCGAGGAAACGCCCTATAGCAAAAGCCTGGTCGACGCCGGTTTTATTGCCCTGGGTAAGAGCGCCACGTCCGAATTCGGCTTGCTGGGGAGCACGGAGACCATGCTTCAGGGCGTGACGCGCAATCCCTGGAATCCGGAGTACTCCGCGGCGGGTTCATCGGGCGGGGCGGCGGCGGCCGTCGCCGGAGGCATGCTGCCCATCGCCCACGCGACGGACGGGGGCGGGTCCATTCGCATTCCCGCGTCGGTCAACGGCTTGTTCGGCCTGAAGCCGAGCGCGGGGCGAACCTTGATGTCCGGCCCCATGACGGGCGATTTTCTTAACCTTGTGTCGGATCACTGCGTGAGCAAGAGCGTTCGTGACAGCGCCGCTTTTCTGGACGTCACTGAACGAAAGGACGCCGGGGCGAACCTGGCGCCCATTGGTTTCGTCGAGCGTCCCCTGGAGCGGGCCGTCAAGATTGGCTTTTATTCCACCACGCTGGTCGGTTCAGAACCGGACGTGGAAATTCGAGCGGCCCTGGAACGTACGGCGGCGTTGTGTTCGGATATCGGACATGAGGTCGTGGAGGTCAAGGCGCCGCCCGTGTCCGGGCGGGATATCTCGGACGCGTTCTTTATCCTGGCCGGCGCGGCCATGAGCGATATGGCGTCCTTCATGAAGGGCATGCTGGGCCGGGAACCCGACGGCGAATTTCTGGAGCCCTTCACCCTGGCGCTCATTCAGTGGTATCGCGCGCTGCCGGAAGGAGAGCTTTCGCGCGCCCGCGATATCATCGCCGCGTCCGGTCGGGCCATGCTTGCGTACGCCGAGCCCTTTGACGTATTGCTTTCGCCGGTACTGGGCATGGGGACGCCCGAGCTCGGGTTCCTTTCGCCGAAGCTGGAGCGGGAAGAGTTGATTCGAAGGACGGAGCGTTTCGCCGGTTACACCCCCGTTCATAACATGACGGGCATGTGCGCCATGTCGGTGCCTCTGCATGTGACCGCGAACGGTCTGCCCATGGGCTCCCATTTCGCGGCGGCTCCGGGGCAGGAGGCCTTGCTGCTCGGTCTGGCGTACCAACTGGAGGAAGCCGCGCCCTGGGCGGAGCGTTTTCCCGAACCGGCCCTGGCCGTCCGATGAGCCGGATTCACGGAGGAAAAAAAGAGGATTTTGGGGTGGACGGTTCTATACTGGTGTATTAGTGTAGTGATACACTGATATGGAAGCAAACAGCGTAGAAATCGAAAACCTGACCTTCTCTCACCGGAGAGACGGCGATTTATTCCGAAATTTGAGCCTGAATCTGGCTCCCGGGCATGTGTACGGCCTTCTAGGGAGAAACGGCGCCGGCAAAACCACGCTCCTGCGGCTGATGGCCGGCCTGCTGTTTTCCGGGGAAGGCTCCTGCCGTCTTTTTGACCGGGAGGCCGCCGCCCGGGAGCCCGATGCGCTGGCGCGAACCTACTACGTGGCCGAGGAAATGGATGCGCCCCCGCTGCCCATGAGTGCCTACATGGAGTTGTACGCGCCGTTCTATCCGGAATTCGATCAGGCGCTTTTCTTTCGCTATCTGACGGAGTTCGAGCTTTCGCCCGGAGAGCGGCTCTCGGAGCTGTCCCATGGTCAGCGCAAGGCGTTCTATATTTCCTTCGCCCTGGCAACGAACGCGCGCCTGCTGATTTTCGACGAGCCTACCAACGGCCTGGACATTCCGGCCAAGAGTCGCTTTCGCAAGCTGCTCGTGGGAGCCATCGAACCCACGCGCACGATCATTATCTCCACGCACCAGGTGCGCGATATTCGCAATCTCATCGATCCGGTCTTGATCCTGGATCAGGGGCGCATTATTTTTCGGCAAAGCATGGAGGACGTCGGTCGTCGCATCAGTCTTTATTTTTCGCAAGCGGAGCCGGACGCGAAGGAGTGCCTGTACTACGAGCCCACTATCGGCGGGTTCGCGGTGCTGAACGAAGCCTCCCTGGGTGGGGGTAATATCGATCTCGAGGTGCTTTTCAACGCGGTCCTGCGGGATCCGGCGCGTTTCGACGCGATCTTCGGAGGCGCGCAATGAATGCCTTCCAGAATCTGTTGGCGCGATTTCAGCCGCGGCGCATCGGCCTTTTGATCAAGCGCGATGTGTATCTTCAATACCAGACCTTCCTGATCGTCTTCGGGGCGCTCTTCGTCGTGCTCCTGATTGCGGGCATGACGGCCATCGCCTCGGGCGCTTCGGGTAGTTTGAATCCGGTGCTTTTTCCGCTGGTGCTTTTCGTGGGCGGCTTCGTGTTTACGAGTTCCGCCTTTAATGAATTGAATCACGCGCGCGCTCGAGCCTTCTACTTGAGTCTGCCGGCTTCCACCGCGGAGAAGTTTTTCGCGAAGCTTCTGCTTACCGGGCCCGCCTGGGCGATTGCGTGTTTACTGGTTTACTTCCTGTTCTCCGCGACGGTGTCCGGCCTGACCGGTCTGGTATTCGGCACCGGCTACGAACTCTTCAATCCCCTGACGGCATCGGCGTGGACGAACATGGGCGTCTACTTGATCTTTCAGTCGGTCTTTTTAACGGGCGCGATCTGGTTTCGCAAGAACGCGTTTTCGAAAACCGTGCTGGTGGTCTTTGCCCTGTTACTCGGATATCTGGCTTTCGCCGCGGCCGCGGCTTACGTATTTCACAAGGTGATTTCCATCGGCGGGCCGCCCTACATCGCCTTCAAGATCTTCGACGCCGCGGCGGGGAAGGACATGCCCATCCCCGCGGAGCTGCGCGCGCTTTCGAGCACCATGGGACGGATCTTTCATGTTCTGTTCGTATACGTGATGGCGCCTTTTCTCTGGCTGGTTTCGTATTTTCGCCTGAAGGAGACCCG
>CAZGYS010000277.1:1683-8212 GCA_964530305.1 uncultured Leptospiraceae bacterium | reverse complement strand
CCTCCTTTCGCGGAAACACGGCCCGCGCGCGGGCCGTGTTTCCGCGAAAGGAGGCTCGCGCCTTTTTGAATTTGTTTCAAGTCGGCGATTCGCCCGGACGAATTTTTCTTCTTGCGAAACTTTCGTTGCATGCTTTCCTCAAGGAATGAAGCGGAGTCAAGGCGATGATCATATTTAACTGGGGCGCTTTCATTACGGCCGCCTTTACCTTCGCGGTCTTCATCGCCTTTATGGAGTTCTTTCCGGGAAATCGGGGCGATACGCTGAATTACGTCATGGGCGCCGCCGCCGTCTTTTGCGCCGGCATCCTGGAGTTCACGAAGAAACTGCGCGCGCGTCTCTTCTGGGTTATCCCCGTGTGGCTGGTGGGGCTGATGGTCATTTACTGGACCCTGGAGAAGCATCTCGACGGGCCCGTGCAAACCGCCGTGTTGGTAGGCATCGGCGTATTGACCGTCTTCTGGGCGTTCGTAAACTTTCTCCTGAGGCCCGCCATGCAGGTCGACAAGAAGGAGCGTAAGCAACAGCGGGAACTGACGGAAAACTATCCGGCCCATTTTCATCGCGTGAACTCCGCGGCTCCCGAAAAGCCGGGTGAAATCGCCCTGCTGGAAACCCGCTCATCCGGCAATATGCACGTCATTCGCGTACGCGAGGACCTTCCGTGGGCCGTTCCCGGGGCTCTCAAGGCGGAGCTGGAGCGAATCGCGGAACTGCCGCGACCCTTTCCGAAGGAATCCAGGCACGCATAATGTGGCTGAATGCCCTTGAGGAAACACCGCGAACCTGGCGCCCCCTGCTTGAAAGTACGGGCGTCATCGGCGTTCGCCGTAAGGCGCGCTTGGGATTAGATAAGACCGCGGATGTCCTTCAGCTTCTACAAGGGGAAGGCGCGGGGGAAGCGAAGGAACTGCGAATCGCCGCGCATAACTTTAAGAGCTACAGCGCCGAGATGGCCGAACGCTGGAACGAACGCGCGCGGCGTGTATCCCTCTAATTTTCGGTGACCACGATGTCGTGGAGGGACATCTCCGAAATCTGAAACAGCTTCTCATTCTTCCAGAGGTTGGCGCGATACTGTCTGCCCACGGAATAGACGTCGTCCCCATGGATTGCCATTTCGTAAGCTCGGGAGTTCGCGTTGGCAAGGCGCGGGTTGTAGTGGTCCCTGTTCGGGGCCCGTTCCAGCGCGATGGATTGGCCGTTGCGCGACAGCATACTGGTTCCGTGGGTCCCGAAAATATCGTTGGCTCTGGTTAGAATGGTTAAGCCGGTTTCCGACATATCGATGGCCGATGCGTAGACATTGGAAGTTGAACTGTAGCGCGCCGCCCGGATGGTTCCATTAAGCCAGTAGACCCCATAAGTGGGTCTGCCCCGTACGCTCGCGAATCCCGCCAGGTAAACATCGGAGCCGAATACGGAGATGTCGGAGACTCCCGAGCCGTAGCCGGTCTCAAGGGGAGGCAATGTAATCAAGGTCCCGTTTTTCCAGTAAACCGGTTCGAGCAGCAGTCCGTTCAACAAGAAACCGCCCACATAGACATCGCCATGGGATACGGTGATGCAATGGGCTCCGGACTTCGCCGCGGACAGGCCGATCCTCACGCCGTTCTTCCAATAGACGGCCGTCTGATCGCCGGCGGCGTTTACACTGTATCCGGAGATGTACACGTCCGTTCCCGAAATGGCGATATCGCCCGCGCCGGAATGTTGCGCCGGATCTATACCTGGTAGCTGAAACAGCGTCCCGTTCTTCCAATACACGGCCTGACTCACACCCGCGGAATTTCTTGAGGACCCGACGATGTAGACGTCGGAGCCGGACATGGCGATCGCGTTCGCGGAGGTGCTCTGGGTCTCGTCGATGGCCGGGAGCGTTGTGATTACGCCATTGTTCCAATACAGGCCTTTTTTCACCTTGCCGTAACTCTTGCCGACCATGCGTAGGATGACGCCCGGTTCGCCGTAAAATTGAAGTTTGCGTTCAGCCGTACTGTCCCCATTGTATTTGAGGGTGAGCGTCGCTTCGCGTACTCCCATGGCGGTGGGCACGAAACGAACGGCGAAGGTCGTGCTTTCGCCGGGGGCCAGGCCGCTCTTCGGCGGCGAAGAGACGATGTAGTCGCCCGCCGCGGGCCCGCTGAACGACAGGTCCCATACGAGCAACGCGTTGTCCTCATGGGTATTGGTGATGGTAAACTCCATGGGAGCGCTCGTTTCGCCCGGAAGCGGGCCGCCCGCGTATACATTGGAGCCGCTGAAGTAATTTACCCCGCCGTCGGGCGCGCGCAGGGAAATAGAGGCCGGTCCGGCCAGCATCGCGGCGATTTCGGGATCGCCCATGGCGACGCCCGCGAATCCGAGCAGCGGGTCGTCATCGTTGCTCTTCGCGCAAAAACTTAAGCCGGCGATGAGCAGAAGTATGAGAAACGTTTTTTTGAACACATCAAGGTCCCGTGACCAGGATATCCTGGAGAAATATCTCCGAAATCTGGAACAGTTTTTCATTCTTCCACAGATTTCCGCGATACTGGACGCCGACTGAGTAGACGTCGTCCCCATGGATGGACATGGCGAAGGCCCGGGAGTCGGCGTTGGCGAAGCGCGGGTTGGGATGATCATTGTTCGGGGCCCGGTCCAGTTGAGTGAATTGGCCGTCACGTAGTAGTACGCTTCTTCCGTGTCTTCCCCACATATCAAGGGCTCTGGTTAGAACGTATAGTCCTGACTCCGATTTATGAATGGCCGATACATAGGAATCGTAAGTCTCGCCGGAGCGCGCCGTCTGGATGGTCCCGTTTAGCCAGTAGACTCCCTGAGTGGGTCTTCCCCGCGTATTCGAGAAACCGGCCGCGTAGACATCGGAACCGAACACGGAAATGTCGTAGACCGCCGCGCTGTATCCGGGATAGAGGGGCGCCAACGTAATCTGAGTCCCGTTTTTCCAGTAGACGGGCTCATAGAAGTACAAGTAGTTCCGGCGGTCCACCAGGTAGCCGCCCACGTATACATCGCCGTCGGAGACCTTTATGCACGTCGTGTAGGAATCCACCGCCGACAATTCGGTTTTCACGCCGTTCTTCCAGTATACGGCCACCCATTTGCCGGCGGCGTTCGTGCCGTAACCGGCGATGTAAACGTCCGTTCCCACGATGGTGATACTATTTGCGCTGGAATGTTTCGCCGGGTCGTTCCCCGGAAGCTCAAACAGCGTCCCGTTCTTCCAATACACGGCCTGTTTCTTACCCGAGGAATTCCTTGAGGCGCCGACGATGTAGACGTCGGAGCCGGACATGGCGATGGCTTTCGCGGAGGCGTCCTGTGTTTCATCGAGGACCGGCAGCCTGGTTATTACGCCATTGTTCCAATAGAGAGCTTTTTCCGTCTTCCTGAAACTCCTGCCGACCATGCGCACGACGACGCCCGGTTCGCCGTAAAATTGAAGCTTGTGTTCGGTCGTGCCCTGGCCGTTGTATTTGAAGGTGAGTGTCGCTTCGCGCACTCCCATGGCGGTCGGCGCGAAACGAACGGCGAAGGTCGTGCTTTCGCCGGGGGCCAGGCCTGCTTTGGTCGGCGGCGAAAGAATGTAGTCGTCCGCCGCGGACCCGCTGATCGAGAGGTCCCAGAAGAGCAGCAGGTTGTTCTCATGGGTATTGGTGATGGTAAACTCCATGGGAGCGCCAGTGTTTCCCGGAAGGGGACCGCCCGCGTAGATATTGGAACCACTGAAGTGCTTTGCCCCGCCGTCGGGCGCGTGCAGCGACAGTTCGGCCGGTCCCACCAGCAGCGCGGCGATTTCAGGATCGCTGATGGCGGCACCGGCGATTCCGAGCAGCGGATGGTCGTCGTTGCTCTTCGCGCAAAAGCTCAAGCCCGCGATGACGAGTAATATGAGAAACGTTTTTTTGATCATATCAAGGTCCTGTAACGAAGATGTCCGTCGGTTGGAGGTCCGTCCTGTAGCTGAATAGTTTTTCATTCTTCCAAACGGCCAGACCGCGATACCGGCCCGCGGAGTATATCTCATTGTTCAGTACGAACATGGCCGTTGCCGTTGCATTGGAGTTCCTGTAGCGCGGATTGTAACTGGGGATGTTCGGAGCTTTTTTCAGGTGGATTTTCTTATTACTTGTATGTACGCTACTGGAGCCGATCGGCCCGAACGTGTCCTTACTACTAACAAGGACATAGTAGTCCGTGGGCGTGGCTTGAACGGCCGGGGCATTCCCGATGAACGTGGAACTGGAGGTCAGTTGGGTCAGCGTGCCGTTACGCCAGTAGACGCCTTTTTCCCTGCCAAATTGCGACGTCCGTCCTTGTCCGGCGGCATAAACATCGGCGCCCGCAACGGCAATGGATCCCAGGCGTGTGGGAAGCCCGTCTACCAGCGCAGTCAATGGTACGAGAACACCGTTCTTCCAATAGCATGGAACGCTTGCCGTGCCGTCATGGTATCCGCCGCCGATGTATATGTCCCCGTCCGACAGGGTGATTGAGGCCGCGCTCGACCGTGCGGTAGGCATATCGATTCTCACGCCGTTCTTCCAGTAGGAGGCCGTGTAACCGCCGTCCGAATGCCCGACCATTCCGGCAATGTAGACATCCGAGCCGTCCACGATAATATCCCGGGCGAAGGAAGATTTTGAGGTATCAGGCACGGCTAACTGGAAGAGGGTTCCGTTTTTCCAATACACGGCCCTGCTGGAGTAAATGTGGCCGGTTTTACGTCTTAAATTGCCGGATATATAGACATCGCTTCCGGATACATGGATGGCCGTCGGACGGGTGTCCTCGTTGGGGTCGAGGGCCGGCAGGGGCGTTTCGGTTTGATTCTTTCTGTAGATCCCCGTTTGGGCCGTGTAGCCGACCATGTGAATGTCGACGCCCGGCCGGCCGGTGAGATGAATTTGATACCGGGGGTGGTCCTCGTCGTTGGACTTGATCGTGACGGTGGCGTCACGTCGGCCGCTGCCACCGGGCGTGTACTGAATGGAGAATTGCGTACTGCCCCCGGGAGCCACGCCGGTGTTCTCCGGGGCGGTGACCGCATAGTCGCCCGCCGCCGGCCCGTTGATGGATATCTCTCCGATTATGAGGTCGGCTTGCGAGTCATGCCTGTTATAAATGACGAATTCGACGGGTGCGCTCGACGAACCGACGGTCGCGCTCCCAAAATCGAAATTTGCCTCAGTATAGGATGCGGATTGAGTGCCGCGCGGTGATATGCTCAGGCTGGAGCCCGCAGGCGATGCACTTTCGGTTAGCGTCGAGGCGGCCGACAAAAGCGCGGCCGGGTCCGGGGTGCCGTCACTGCTTTGCGAGCAGGCGGACAGCCCGGCCAGACATAAGATGAGGGGAATCGCCTTGCGCATCGTCATTGATACGAACCGTGCCGCAATTAATCGCAAAAAAAGCTCGGCCGCCGGGAAAGAAATCTCCTTTTGTTTTGCCTTACATGGTGCCGCTTTCACGCGATATATTATGTCTCATTGGCGCGATTCCGCGACAATTCGGTTAATTTCACGCCCCGAAAGCAATTTAAAGTTGCCCTGTAACGCCCGTTCTTCGATCGTGGTCAGCTCCAGTTCGATTTTTTACGAATCGATTGGTTTTTTTACGGAGCCCCGCTGATTTTTTTCGGCCCGAAGCTCCTTTTTTGAACGAGAAGTCTCTTCTTCTTCAAAACTGTTTCGCACGGGATGCGAAGGCAAGTTGAGGGAGATTCACTATGGTTCTTTGCTTGATTCGCGCGATGCTCGGCATACCGGTCTTCGCGATGGATTTCCGCTCATGGCAGCGTGGGCGGGTGGTATTTTAGTTTTTATACAGGAAGTAAGCCAGTGCCTACTATCAGTCAGTTGATTCGAAAAGGTCGCAAGAAGCAAAAGAAGAAGACCAAGTCTCCCGCTTTGAAGGCTTCGCCCCAGCGTCGCGGCGTATGCACGCGCGTGATGACCTTCACGCCTAAAAAACCGAACTCGGCTCTTCGTAAGGTTGCTCGTGTTCGCTTGACCACCGGCGTCGAGGTTACGGCTTACATCCCCGGTGAAGGTCACAACCTGCAGGAGCACAACGTGGTTCTGATTCGCGGCGGTCGTGTTAAGGACTTGCCGGGTGTTCGTTATCACATCGTGCGGGGCGCCCTGGATACCCTGGGCGTCGACAAGCGTCGTCGCGGTCGTTCTAAATACGGCGCCAAGCGACCGAAAGCGTAAGGCTAATACAGGAATTATTAAGAGGATTATTCAGTATGTCGCGAAGAAAGGGTGCAACTCTCAGACGTTCCATCGTGCCGGATGCTCGGTATAACGACGAAACGGTCGCTCGTTTCATTAACTACCTGATGCTGGACGGTAAGAAAACCACCGCCGAGAATATCTTCTACGGCGCAATGGACATCATCAAGGAAAAGACCGAGCGCGAAGGCATTGAAGTCTTCCGTGAGGCTCTCGACGCGGTTAAGCCGCAGTTGGAAGTTCGCTCCCGTCGCGTCGGCGGCGTTACCTATCAGGTTCCCGTGGACGTT
>CAZGYS010000277.1:0-1583 GCA_964530305.1 uncultured Leptospiraceae bacterium | reverse complement strand
GGAAGTTCGCTCCCGTCGCGTCGGCGGCGTTACCTATCAGGTTCCCGTGGACGTTCGTCCAGAGCGTATGCAAACCCTGGCCATTCGCTGGCTGGTCAGCTACTCTCGCTCTCGCAATGAATACTCAATGAAGGCCAAGCTGGCCGCCGAGCTCATGGATGCTCAGAAAGGCACCGGCGGAACCATCAAGAAGCGTGACGACACGCGCAAGATGGCGGAAGCCAACAAGGCGTTCAGCCACTATCGCTGGTAATCGCCCCAGGCAAAGAAGCGCAAAGCAGGTAATTGAAACAAATTCGGAAGCAATATTATGGCACGTAAGGTCACCCTCGAAAAGACACGGAATATCGGTATCATGGCGCACATTGATGCCGGTAAGACGACCACCACGGAGCGGATTCTCTTCTACACCGGTCGCACCTATAAGATCGGTGAAGTTCATGACGGCGCGGCCGAGATGGACTGGATGGAGCAGGAGAAGGAGCGCGGGATCACGATTACTTCCGCCGCTACCACGACCTTCTGGCAAGGTGCCGACGGAGATCGCGATCAGCATCGCATCAACATCATCGACACTCCCGGTCACGTGGACTTTACGGTGGAAGTTGAGCGCTCGCTGCGCGTTCTGGACGGCGCGGTAGCCGTTTATGACGGTGTTGCCGGTGTTGAGCCCCAGACCGAAACCGTTTGGCGTCAGGCCGACACCTACGGTGTTCCCCGCATTTGTTTCGTAAACAAGATGGACCGAACCGGCGCCGACTTCTATCGCGCGGTGCAGTCCATGAAGGATCGCCTTGGCGCCAACGCCATCCCGATTCAGTTGCCCATCGGCGCGGAGTCCGACTATCAGGGCCTGATTGACCTGGTGGAAAATCGCGCGGTCGTCTGGACCGGCGAAGAGCTGGGCGCTAAATTCGAGTATCGAGACATTCCGGACGACTACAAAGAGCAGGCCGCCGAGTACCGCGAAAAGCTCATGGAAGCCGCCGCTGAATGCGACGACGAAATGCTGGAAAAATACCTGGATGCGGGTGAGCTTTCCGTTGAAGACCTCAAGAAAGCGATTCGTTCCGGCACGCTGGCCAGCAAGATCTTCCCCGTACTGAACGGCACCGCCTTCAAGAACAAGGGCGTTCAAACCCTTCTGGACGCGGTCCTGGATTATCTGCCCGGCCCGCTGGATGTTCCCGCAATCAAGGGCGTTGACGAAGACGACAAGGAAGTTGAGCGCAAGGCCGCTGATGATGAGAAATTCTCCGCGCTGGCCTTCAAGGTTATGGCCGACCCCTTCGTCGGTAAGCTGACCTTCTTCCGTGTTTACTCCGGAGTTCTAAAGAAAGGTTCTTACGTTTTTAACTCAAGCAAAGGCAAGAAGGAGCGCATCGGTCGCCTTCTGCAGATGCACGCCAACAATCGTGACGAAATCGACGAGGTGCACGCCGGTGATATCGCCGCCGCGGTAGGCCTCAAGGATACCGGCACGGGTGATACTCTCTGCGAAGAGAGCGCGAAAGTATCACCCGTGCCGGTATCCTTGAGAAGATGGTTTTCCCCGAGCCGGTCATCGACCTGGCAATCGAGCC
>CAZGYS010000276.1:0-8234 GCA_964530305.1 uncultured Leptospiraceae bacterium | reverse complement strand
CCCCTTCGGCCGGCCCGAAGTAAATCGCTCGCCAGGGTTCCCAGGGTCTTCGCGAAGGCACGGGGTCTTTGAGCGAACATTGCAATGGCGGCCAGGGGGAAATCCAGGCCGCGCAGCGCATACAGATGGATTGGTTCGGGGCCGGGGAGGTTCACGCAATGTTCGCGGGGCACGCGGTGCATGGAGACCGGCAGGACCGGCACTCCCAGGCCGCGAATCGCCTGAATTTCGTTTTGCACGAATGTGGCGGATACCGAGGGGATTTCGGGCGCGAACCAGCAGTAGCGCCCGGGGCGCGGCCCGGTGTTCGTGAGCTTGGGGTTCATGCGCAAACCTCGCTTTGTTCAATGGATCGTTGATTGCGAAAGCGAATTATACGCGCCGGTGCTCCGGCTACGACCGCGCCCGGCGGCACGTCGCGCGTGACGACGCTGTTCGCGCCCACGACCGCTCCATTGCCGATGGTTACGCCCGCCAGAATGCAACAACCCCGGCCGATCCATGCGTCGGAGCCGATGTCGACCGCGCCCCCGTAGTGATCTTGGTCCTTGATGGGACGTCCCGGCTCAATACCGTGGTTCGCGTCGCGAATGGAGGTGAATTCCCCTACGAGAGCGCCTTCGCCCAGGGTGACTCTGAAATAAGAGCATATGGTTACGCCGCGATTCAAGCGCACCCGAGCTCCGATGTAAACGGACCCGACCCCGCGCGTCTCCAGTTCAACCTCGCGTCCCAGGCGCGCTCCTCCGGCTACGGTGACGTTCGCCGTGCCGGTGATCAGCAAGCCGCCGTCCGCGCGAGCCTCCGGTGAAAAATTCGGTAACAGGGCCCGGGCGCGCGCAAGGTTCCACGCGCGCGTCAAGGGCGTCGCCAGGCGCGACCAGACGCGAAAGCAAGCGGCGATAGGAGCCGTTACGATATTGATAAGCCGGATTTTCATGCCGCGGCCTCCCGCAGACTTCGGTGGAACAACGCCTCAAGGCTGTCCGCGGCACGGGTCCAGTTAAAGTTTCGGGAATGGGCCAGGCTCTTGCTTACCAACCGGTCCTTCATGCGGGGGTTTTCCAGCAGCAAAAAAATCGCCCGGGCCAGGGCCTCCGGATCATTAGGAGGGGTCAGTAGTCCGTTCTCCCCGTCCTTGATTATATCGCGAATGCCGCCATTGTCGACGGCGGCAATGGCGCATCCCATGCGTGATGCTTCCAGGGCCGGCAGACAAAACCCTTCGCTGGGACTACTGGATATCCAGATGTCCGCGGACGCATAGAGTTCGGGGATTTTGTTTTGCGGCGGCGAAACCAGGCAGCGCGTCCCCGGGGCCGGGGTTTCGCGCGGACCGTGGGCGCCGAACATGAGTACTCGCAGGGCGGGGTATCGGCGTCGAACCATGTCCAGCGCGCGCAGGCCCACATCGGACTGCTTGAAGCGGGGCCGCGCGTAGACCATGCCGATGTCGTAGGGTCTACGTTTACCGGCGTTCAGGGAAGGCGAAAGTTCGAAATCGCATCCATTGGAAACAACCTCGATTTTACCGGGACCCACCGCCTCTTGAACGCAGTGCGCCAGGTGCGTGGAAACCGCGATGCGGGTGAACGGAAGCCGGTAAGTGGCCAGGACGCGTTCGGTCTCTCCATTCCAGGTTTCAAAACCCTGGATGAGATAGTGCTTCAAGCCCCGAGACGAAGGAAAGTCGGCGGCGGCCTCGGCCGTGTTCCAGGCGGTAGCGACGAGTATGTCCGCCGGTGGGACATACCCGTCGCGCAGCGTGGGAACGCGAATCAATTCTCCCTGAAATCCGTCCAGGTGGTCCTCTTCGCGTCGAAAGAATCGTTTGAAGCCGCGGCGAACCCGCTTGCGTAAATCGCCTTCAGGCCGCGGATATATAACGCGTACTTGATGACCCCGCCGCGACAATTCGTTGCCGTACTCGGTCACTACCTTGAGTCCGCCGGATAGGCCGCGACAGGGTATCAGAAAATTGATTCGCATCGGTGTTGCTCCTTGCAATAATTTGGGTCTGGGAAAGTGCTTCCGTCGCGGGAGCCCGCAACAGCGCCTCCCCCATGCCGATAAACATATAAAAGATCTGAACGGTCTGCGTACCCGCGAAGACGGTGGTTTGCGTAAGCGCTCCGGCCAACAGGGCTCCCGTGAGGGCCCAGCCGGCCGTGGCGGTCGACGTGTTCGCGCGATGACGCATGGCGAAAAGCGATAGCCGTCCGATTAGAAACAGAATCATGGCAATGTACAGATAAACGGCGGGTTTACCCGAAGTGAGGGCCATGAAGAGAAATTCATTGTCGATGGATTTTTGTTTTTTCAACCAGGGCACGGTGAAGCGACCCCAGCCCCACACGGGACGTTCGTTGACGATATCGAGATAGTTCTGGAAAATTTCACGGCGATAGGCCGCGTTGCGTTGTTCCACGGTTTCCGCGGAGGCGCGGTCCACGGAAACGTAGCGCTGGACGCTGGGCCACAAGGTTATGCCGACGCCGGTTAAGACGGTAAGGGCAAGCAGGGCGAAGGCCAGCTTACGCTTCGTCATCGCGTACCACAGGATCAGGGCCGCCGCCAGCATGCCGAGAATGGGCGCGCGCGAAAGCGAAGTCATGGTGCCCGCCGCGTTGAGCGCCACCGGAGTCCAGGCAAGCAAGCCCTTGCCGAAGACGCCCTGCTGCTTGAGCCAGTAGGCCAGGGGCGTCACCATGGCGAAGAAGTAACCGGCGCAGATGGGGTGGCCGAAAGGTCCCGCCGCCCGCTTGAAGCCCCAGCGTTTCATGGAGTTGTCCCAGGGAACCCAGTGGGGCCAGAAGGCGCGCCAGGGTTTGTCCAGGAGATTATACCAGGCTCGAAATTCGAACAAGTTAAAGACGGCCACGACGGCCCCCGTGAGGACGATGGCCTTCGCGGCGCGAATACGCGTTTCGCCGTTCATGAAACACGCCTTGGTCAGGAGGTAGGGCAGGAGCCGTTCCATGACGTCGTTGAAGAGAACTTTTTGCGCCGGCTTGTAGGCGCTGTTCTGAAATTGACCGATGCAAATCAGGGTCAAATGAACGACGATGACCAGGTCCAGTAACGTGAAGACGTAACCTTGCGCGCGGTCGCGGACCACCCAGACGAGGGCGATGGGAATCAGAGCCATGGTCCAGAAGCCGAGCTCCGGCGTACCGGGCACCAGTTCCGCGCGATAATAGGTGGGAACCAGAATCACGATGGGTATGAAAAATACGATGAACGTCTCAAGGGCGGAGCGCTTTGAGAGCAAGCGTATGGATACGAGCGCGGGTATGATGACCAGTTTATCCATGATTGATTTTCCGGGGCAAAAAACTCATGAGCATGGTCGTCAGGGCTTTCGTGTTGCTCGTCGGTTTCGGAGCGGCATGGTGCAGGACGGAAATTGCCGGCATGTTCGCTCGCTCGAAATTCGCCAGATGATCACGCAGGGTGGGCCATTCAGTGCGATTTTCCATGGAAATAACCACGCCCACGTCCGCGTGAAGCGCGCCCGCGGCCATGGCTCCCGTGTCTCGACATTGCAGGAAAACATAGTCGTACTTCCCGCGAAGGGTCGTGACGAAACCGGCCAGATCGCGCGGCGCGCCGTGCAAGCGCAGGGAGTGAAAGGGGCGGCGACGATCACGGCGAATGCGACGTAACGCCGTCGTCCCCGACTCCGGGCGGGCGCCGGCGGATTCATGGTTCGCGTCCCCGCCGAAATGGATTAGCAGTTTGCGGGAGCGCGGTGCGTCGATGCGAGCCAGCAGCAGGGCCGTTGAGTTTTTTCGACACGCCGCGAAGGCGAAAACCCGCGAATCATTGCGAAGGTGCTCTTGTTCATACGCGCACGCGGCAATCTTGTAGCCGGGCCCTTCTCCCAGGGGATCTCGAGCGGGCAAGGTGGCGGTGACCGGAAAACCGGCCGTTCGGGCGGTGCCCCGGGCGTCGCGAATACGGCGGTCCTTCCATTCCAGCCCGAGATTAAAGACCAGCGAGCCGGCCAGGGCCGCGAAGACGCAGAGCCCCAGCAGCAGCGGACGACGATTGCTCGACGGGTCCCGGGGCGGGCGAGCCCGGGCCACGAGTTCGACGCGTCCGGGAACGATTAAGTCGACGCGTACCTGGTCCAGACGCTCGTTGATACGAATCCTGCGTGCTTGTAAGCGGGCGATGTCGGCTCTTCGCGTTTCCGCTCGCAGGGCCGCGGCGCCGTAACCGAGAGCTTTTTGCAGCTCTCGTCGGACTTCCCGCATGACGCCCGCCTCGGACTTGCGCAGGGCACCCAGTTGAGCGCGAACTGAAATCAAGTCGGTGCGATTCTTGTGGAGCAGGTTCGCGCGCATGGCCTTTTGTTCCGCGCGCAGGATTTTGCGGCGGAGTTTCCCATTGTCCCTTTGCAGACGGGCAAGGGCGGCGCGATGCAGACGGTAGCGCGGATGGCGAGGCTTCAAGAGGGCCATCTTTTCGCGCAACTTGCGTCGGCTTTTTTGATAGTTCAGGGTGGACTCGGCCACCAGCGGATTCGCGGCGACGCGGGCGCGAACGGTGTTGCGGAGCTCCAGTCCGCGAATACGGCGGTCGTTGGAGCGCAATGAGTTTAATTTGTTTTCCGTCAGGATGCGTTCCACCTTGACGCGGTTTAATGAGCGGCGCAGGTCGTGATAGGCTTCCATATAGCTCGGTTTGCGGCCGTGGAGAGCCGCGCCGCTGCTCCGCGCGATGCGATTTAGTTCGGCGTAGGCCCGGGCCAGTTCGTTCTCCGTTTTTTCTTTTTCCCGGGTCAAGTATTCGATCTTGAAGACGTCGACGCCGCGTTCCTTGTTGCGCGTATATTGCTGGTAACTTTCCACGACGGCGTTGACGATTTCGGCCAAGCCGCGCGGGTCCCGGGAACGCATGGAAATGGTAATCAACTGAGTCTGGCGCTGGCGTTTGATCTTAAGCTTCGCGGCCAGGCGAGCAAGCGCGCCGTGTCTGGTCTGTCCCGGCTTCATCCAGATAAAACCCCGGGATTCATGGTTTTTTACGGCCCGGTTCAGGATGGGGTAGCTGCTCATAATGCGCGCCTGCGTGCGCAGCCAGTCCTCATAGGAATGCAGGTGGCGCGAAGGATCCGTTCGATCGAGAATGCGGGGCACCTTGGGTTCGATATTGAGTATGGCCTCGGTGCTGTAGGTTTTTTTGCCCAGCTTCCAGGCTACGGGCGCCAGCAAGAGCGCCAGGCAGGGCCACAGCAGGAGAATGCCGCGAACGCGATTCGTCAGGGCACGAACGGGTTCGAATGCCGGATTGCTGAAGAGCGATGGTGAGTCAATGTTTGCGGTCTTCATGATGTTCAACGTGGGTTATTCTCCGCTCAGAGCCTTGCCGATGATGAGAATTTGAGCAAAGGGATTTAGTTTGCGAAGATAGTAGTTAATGGTGGCCGTTCCCTTGCGAGGAATGAAAACGACGTCGCCGGGGCGCAGGGCCACGTTCCGTCCGCCTCTTCCCGCGCGCAGGGAGACGAAATCCACTTCGAGCGCGGCCGCGCGTCCGTCTTGAAATCGGACGACCCGCAGGGTTTCGCCCGCCGCGTCCTCGTGCAGTCCTCCGGCTCCGGCTACGGCGTTCACGAGACGCATACCGGGATACCAGGGGAACGATCCGGGCTTGCCGGCCTGCCCCAGGACGTGGATGACGTGTTCTTGTCTTTCCGGGACGTGAACCACGTCGCCGTTTTGGAGCGCGAGATTGAGCGCGCCGCCGCCTCTTCGAAGCAATTGATCAAGGTCGACGCGGATTACCGTATCGCGTCCGCGAATGATGGAGCATGTAACAGCAGGGCTTTCGCCGGGGCCGGCGGAGCGAATGCCGGCTTTCGCCAGGGCCTCCAGCAGGGTGGGGCGGCCGTGGAAGCGCACGATGCCCGGGCGCAGCACTTTGCCCAGGACGAAAACCCGGTTGTTTTCGTATTTGAGAATATTCAGGGAAACCGTCACGCCGTTATAGAAGCGGGACAGCTCTCGATTAATGATGATTTCGGCGCGCGAACGCGAAAGTCCGCGCAGGTCTATGGGACCGGCCGGGTGCATGACTATGCGTCCCCGGGGCCCCAGGGTGTATTCGCGGGCGAGCTCGCGATGTTCCGATAGGATTTGCACGCGATCCCCGGGCCCCAGCGCGTATTCTCGAGGTGCGGGAAGCGACGCGGGGAGTTTCGGGGCGGCGCCGGCGATGGGGCGAAACGCATCGCCATGGTCCGGAGAAGCGCACGCGACGCCGGCCGCCAGAGCGGCCCACGGCAAGAGGAAGAGTGTTTTGAATCGCCCCATTTGCATTTCCTCATACGGCCAGCGGAACTTCAAAGCGATATTGAAAGTCTTCCATGGCTTGCCAGCGATCCGGGTAGATGGCCATGATCTCGTTCAGGCGAACCAGCTCCATCATGACCTGAATTTGTTCGCGAACGTCCGAAAGGTTTACGCCGCCGCCCGCGTCGAAAGCCGCCTTGCAAAGTCGCAGCAGGCAACCCAGGCCCGAGCTGTCCACGCGAGAGATACGCGAAAGATCCAGAACGATGCATACGCGTCCTTCGCGCAGAATTCGCGCGGTCGTTTTCTCCAGTTCGCGAATCACATTGCCCTTGAGGGGGGCGCAGGGTTTGATTACGCAAATCAGTTCACCGTGGTTTTTGATTTTCAGCATGTTGTCCTCCGTATGATGTTGTGACGCTTGAAGGAATGCAAATGCCGTGCCGGCCCAAAACGGAGGAATTTGTCTCAATTTAAGACGCGGTTGAACGCGGACAGGCGCGACTGATGAGAAAGAGTTCGACGTCGGCGCGCAGCGCTCGAACCAGGTCGATTTGCTTGCGCTCCGCGGCGCGGTTTAAGAGTTCGCCCAGTCGCGCCAGGCGGGAGAGGCCCCTTCCGGAGGCGCTTGCCTGGATGCGACGGCCGGATTTGCCGATTGAATCGAAAAATCCCAGCGCGAGATCCGTCTCGATTTGAGACAGGATACGGCGGATGGAACGTAGATATTCCTCGGTGGTCTCCGGTTTTCTCTTCTGGGCGGTAGGGGAGCCGTCCCGCGGCCGTCGTTTTCTTTGCTTGCGCAAAAGACCGGCCGCGCGGACGCGCAGGTCCCTTTCACGATTTTCAGCCAGTTCCAGCTTTCGCCGTAGGCGATGATGTTCCAGGCGAAACATCAAGGCGTCGTCGATGCGGGTGTTCAGGGAACCGAATTCCTTGAGCACGGAATTTTCCAGGGGCGTAGCGCGTTTGACCAGTACCAGGGAGCCGAATTTACACAGGTCCATGATGTAGAAGTACAGGGTTTCGCGCTTGCGTGCTCCCCGGACCTTGAATTGCACGAAAGGCGCGGGGCGCCGTCCTTCCTGTTCATGAAAGCGATGGAGAACGTATTCCACGATGGGATTTTTCTCGATGCGTTCCGGGATCGCGTAGGCGCAACTGCGGGGCACGTCGTCCCCGTGCCGACGCAAGAGCAGCGCGGCGGCGCAACCCAGATTACGGACAATCGCCTTGAGGATGTTCGAGGCCGTATCTCGAAAGTCCGGCGAATTTCCCACGGCCAGCGACACCCGCAGAAGAGCGCGCGGGTCCGTGGATTTGTTTTCGGTTACGGTGAAGTCCATGGCCTATCTTCCGGAGCGGGAGCGCTCATACTTGCGATGGATGATCGCCGCCAGTTCATCGCAACTACTGGTCTTGTAGATATAGTCCGTGGCTCCCGCGTGAAACGCCGTCTCGATGTCCCGGAGTTTGTTGCGTACCGTCAAAATGAATATCGGCACCGCGGCTCCGAAGCGCTGCTTGCGCATTTGTTCGCACACGCGGGGTCCCGGATTGCCGGGCAGGTTGTAATCCAGCAATACGAGATCGGGGCGGAGTTTTTCGAGCGCGCGCGTGGCTTCGCCGCCGTTTCGCGCCAGATGGACTTCGTGCGCATCCTGGCGCAGGCGATGCGAAAGAATTCGCGTCAAGAGCACGTCGTCGTCGACAAGTAGAATTTTCATTTGCTTTCTCCTTATTCGATTGATTCCTTCCAGAAGTAGCGGGCTACTCCATTGTACATCCAGGTTCGGGCCAGGACCCCGGCGCTTTCCACCCAGGGAGCGAAGTCGGGATACCCTCGGAGCAGCTCGGTTCGTTCCAGGGGGTGGTTCCATTCCGGGCCGAAGATCATCGCCCAGGGCAGCCCCTTTTCGTCCCGGTAATAAATGC